>CALMIT010000589.1 GCA_937864255.1 uncultured Saprospiraceae bacterium | reverse complement strand
CGACCTGTCAGGACTGTCATTCGGAAGATGCATGGGTACCGGCGAATTTTGACCACTCGGTGTTTTATGCATTGACGGGTGCGCACGTGGCGATAGCTAATGATTGTGCCTTATGCCACATCAACGGCAATTATGCGAATACGCCGAACACCTGCGAGGGCTGCCACATGGATCATTACAATCAGTCGGTGAATCCGAATCACGTGGCATTGGGTATCCCGACGGATTGTGCGAGTTGCCACACGACGGAGCCGGACTGGCAACCGGCGGCATTCCCGATACACAATAATTATTACCAGTTGAACGGGGCGCATGCGGCAATAGCAAACAACTGCGCCGATTGTCACAACGGAGATTACAACAACACGCCGAATACCTGTTTCGGCTGTCATAGTGCGGATTACAACCAGACGAATGATCCGGACCATGCAAGCGAAGGCTACCCGACAAATTGCGAAACTTGTCACAACGAAAACGCCTGGACACCCTCATCATTTGACCACGATGCGCAGTATTTCCCGATTTATAGCAGGAAGCATAAAGATGAATGGAACCAATGTGTAGAATGTCATACCATCCCGGGCAATTTCATGACATTTAGTTGTATTGATTGTCATGAACACGATGATCCGGCAGACCTGGCGGACGAACACGACGGAGTGCCGGGATATCAATATTCAAGTCCGGCTTGTTATTCCTGTCACCCCACAGGTGAAGATTAAACTCAAAAATTTAAACATGATGAGACATTACCTTATTTGCATTTTCCTTTTTACCTGTTCGATAGGCGTATTCGGACAGCAAAAAAGTAATATGCAAAAAGGGCAGGTAACTTATCAATCTTCCAAAAATGTGTACATAAAATTTGAATCAACCGAAGAAATCGAAATAGGCGACACTGTTTTTATCAAAAAAGAAAACTCGTTTATTCCCTGTCTTACTGTCAATAATAAGTCTTCCACTTCTTGCGTGTGTTCTACTTTTTGCAGTGAAAAAATAAATATAAAAGACGAGGTGTACGTTCCTTTGAAGATCAAAAAAAAGCAGGAGAAAGAAGAAGTAAAAGAAGATAAAAAAGAGGCAGAAGGAATAGTAAACGATGAAAAAATGGCAGAAGAAGAACCTCAAAAAGAAGTTGAACAGCAAACGAAAAAAAATACCAAACAAAAAATAAAAGGCAGAATATCAGCAGCTTCTTACAGCAATTTTATCGGCAGTCGGGAAACGCACAGGATGCGCTATGCTTTTTCCATGCAGGCAAATAACCTGGGCGGTTCAAAATTTTCAACTGAAAACTATATCCTTTTTCGACATACGCTTGGAGAATGGGCGGACGTGAAAAACAACCTGAATGACTTTTTAAAAGTGTTTTCACTATCCGTGAGGTATGATGCCGATCCTTCTCTTTCCTTTATTTTGGGGCGGAGAATCAATCAGAGAATATCAAGCCTGGGCGCTTTGGACGGTCTGCAGGTGGAAAAGAATTTTGAAAATTTTTCAATAGGAATACTGGCGGGCAGCAAACCCGATCTTCGGGATTTTAGCCTGAATACGGATTTGCTTGAAGGCGGGGCTTATGTAGGATTTTCTTCGAGGAATAAAAATTTGTATCAGCAAAGCACTTTGGGACTTATCGAGCAACGCAACAAAGCGGAAGTTGACCGGCGGTTTGTTTATTTTCAACACTCGAGTTCGCCGGCAAAAAACATGAATATTTACAGTTCATTTGAGGTGGATTTATTTCAAAAGGTAAACGATGAGGCACAAAGTGATTTTCGCCTGACCAATTTTTACATTTCTGCCCGTTACCGGTTTTCAAAAAAATTGAGTTTTTCTGCCGCGTATGATACCCGGAAAAACATCATTTATTTTGAATCTTACAAGAGTTTTATAGACCGGCTTTTGGAAGACGAAACAAGACAGGGTTTGAGAGTGAATGCGAATTATAATTTTTTAAAAAATGCCACATTGGGTGTAAATGCTAACTGGCGTTTTCAAAAAAACAATACGAATCTTTCTAAAAACCTGAATGCTTATATTAATTTTTCAAGGGTGCCGGTGATAAAAGCTGCGGTATCGCTGACTGCCAATTTTTTGCAAACAGCTTATCTTGACAGTAAGTATTTCGGCATCCGGCTTACCAGAGAAATTTTGAAGGGAAAACTCACCGGCGACTTATACTTCCGTTACACGGATTATGCTTATAAAAATCTGGAAAATACTTTTAGCCAAAAAATCGCAGGGATAGATTTTTCATATAACCTGACCCAAAAACTGGCTTTTTATATTTACTATGAAGGTTCTTTTCAGCAAGATCAGGCTACTTTTAGCCGTCTGAATACAAAGTTGATCCAGCGATTTTAAAATTCCGGTTCATTTTCCTGCCCGGTCTTTTTATTCTTAATTTTATGCGTTCAATGACTTTTAAAAAAATGAAAATGCAGTTTTTAAAATTTTCAATACTTGTTCTTTTTGTGGCCTTGGTTTCCTGTGATTCAAAACCAAAAGTGATAGAAGCGGAAAATACAGGTGAAGCATCTGCTGCGCCTATTTTTTCAGACGAGCCGGGGGCTTTGCAAAATCTGATATCGGCTGAACACACAGTAGTTGTGGAAGAAGTATTAAATACGGAACGGTATGCTTACCTGCGTGTAAAAGAAAATGATGAAGAATATTGGGTTGCCATTTCTAAAAGAGAAATCAAGGTAGGAGAGAAATATGCTTTTAAAGGCGGACTTTTAAAGAAGAATTTTCAAAGCAAAGAATACAACCGGATTTTTGAAACGCTTTACCTGGTGTCCGATTTTAGAGAACTGAACACCCCACAGTCTGAAAATAACACAAGCGGTCCCACTGTAAATACGCAAGTAGCCGACGGAGAAGAACCGATTAAAGTGACGCGCGTCCCGGGTGCTATCAAAATAGCTGAGGTGGTAAAAAATGCCGCCAAATATGAGGGAAAGGCGGTGGAAGTAACCGGTAAAAGCATGAAAATAAATCCGAGGATTATGGGGAGAAATTGGGTGCCCC
>CALMIT010000588.1 GCA_937864255.1 uncultured Saprospiraceae bacterium | reverse complement strand
ATCGCCATTTCCATCCCCATTTCCATCCCCATTTCCATTTCCATTTCCATTTCCATTTCCAGAGATACCAATATCATCGGGTTTATCGATAATGATTATCCCGTGCACATGATTGGGCATTACCACAAATTCATCCAGATACACAAATGAAAAATGTTCCGGTATCTCATACCAATGCTGCTGTGCAATCATTCCCATTTCGGATAATTTCATTACACCATCCGCAATATTGCCGAAATAATGTTCCCGGTTGCCGGTACAAATGGTTATGAAATACATGCCGTTGCTGCCGTAATCCCAGGTCGGTAATCGTGCCGAAGGTATTCGATATTTTCCTTTATATTTTTCCATGTTCTTTTACGCTACCAATGATTCATTCAATTCAATAATCAAATGCTCGTAATCTGCCCCAAATAATTGATACATTTTGCCGATGCCGCCCAAAGCGTCAAAAGGCGTGTATTCAAAATCTTCTTTGTCAATATGATACGAATTAACGATGTGGTCTTTTATCATACGCAACCAGTCCATTTGTTCGGGCGTAAAGCGATTGTGCTGCCCTGCGTTTTGTTTGAAAATCCAGTTTTAAAATTCTCGTCAATGGTTTTGTCAAAGAGTTTCAGTTCACTGTCAATGCCGCAAGCCCTGCGAATAAGCGAAACCAAAGCGGTAAGCGGAGAGAGGGCATGCCCTGTCTGTACGGGTGTTTTTTCCAATTGGGCATAAGTCGCCCACACATAATCGGGAGCAAGCATCGGTTTGTCCAGTTTCAGTTTGTCAAACACTTCCTTTATCATTTTAAAGGTAATATTTCTTCGGTTATAGGGCTGTTGGTAAAAAATAGTGAGCGCCTTTATCTCATCCTGCTTGGCCGGCAGATACTCGCTGAAATCCTTTACAATTTCCCTGGCTTTGTCCACCGAAGTGGTATCCCATTCGAATTTGGTAACGTTGTCTATGTTGTAGCTGTCAATGATTTGTTCGTGTTCCTGCCGTACTTTTTCCAGGTATTCGTTCAGCTTGCCGTGGAAGGTAGAAGCTGCTGTTTCAATGAGTTGTTGTTGGGCTTCTTGCTGGAAATTTTCTATTTGTGCAGGGCTTAATGCTGCTCCTGATGAGATTGGTGAGGCTGATGAGGCATCAGAGATTTTGGAGCCGTCGGAAATTTTGGAGCCGTCGGAGATTTTGGAGCCGTCAGAGATTTTGGAGCCGTCAGAGATTTTGGAGCCGTCAGAGATTTTGGAGCCGTCGGAGATTTTGGAGCCGTCAGAGACGCGATAAATCGCGTCTGTACGGAAAGCATCAATTTTTTCCTGGGCTATTTTTTCAATTGCGTATTCCGGATCAAAAGCCGCCGGCAATGCCTTGCTGATTTGTTTCAGGTTTTTGCCCTTGATGTGCTCCAGCAGTTTTTCTTTTTCCTTGTCGGTGATTTCCTTTTCCAAACGGATCAGGCGGTTTGCCAACGAGGGAAATAAATCTTCCTCGGCTATGGCGCATCGCCCAAAAATAGCTATTTGTTTTTTTGAGCGTCGGCTGGGGTGTCGGTAAAAACCAAATGTGCCGGACGGGCAGGTGTGCCATTTATGCACCTTGTTATCATCATTTTTGGGGTGTACGTGATGGGCTATTAGTTGTGCGGCGGCTCCTTCTTTTGTGTCTATATGCAGCAAAAATTTCAATGTTACAGGGAGGGTTCGTTGGGTTTTTTATGGTGATGGTTGGACGTTATCGCGCTTGGCGAAGTGGCGGATTTTTGTATGTATGTTCAATAGAATTACTTCTGTTGAATTTTGCACAAATGTTTCATAGAAGCACTTCAGCCGCCATTTTGCCAAACGCGTGTTAGCTGTTCGTTTTTTCTTTATTGTTGTTCATTTGTGTCAATTAGATATTGTCTATAAAGATTCTTGTTCCATATGTAACCTATTATAAAACAACCTCCTATTAATATTGAATAAACCAAAGTTGCACTGTGAATTGTTTTGTAATAATTGCTATAATTAATTAGTGACCACATTATTGTTGAGACAACTCCTGCGTAAACAAGACCTTGTGTCAGTAAATGTCCAAAATAGTTATTTGCCCTTTTTAAGTCCTTCGGAAATTTATATAGCGTAGAAGTCCATCTGTCCTTGTAGCCCAAATAAACATAAGCAACAAAATTACTGAATGTGTATCCTTTTTCTTTTGGCAATAAGTTCATTGGTCGGAATACACTTATATAATATGCATAAATAACATAAATTGTCAATACGCTTAAAATAATAAGTAGAGTTGTCCAAGAAGATATTCCGGAAACTGTCACAAGTGGATTAGCTTCTTTAGTTAGGTCTGGTGTCAGCAAGTTTGTGCAATAGGCGTCATAGCTTCTTGAAAAAAGTATCCAAATGGTCGTCAACGCAAATTTTAGTTTCTTGTTCATTTCGTTATTGTTTAATTGTTAATGATTTTCTTTATAGTTGGTCGTCTTAAAATGAAAGCTAACTCCCTTACCTCCGCAACCCTCCTATGTCAATCTTTCGCATTTTTCCATTTCAGCTCCTTTCAGCCCTGAGCTTATCCAATGGCCTTTGGATTTGTTCCAGGCTTTGGGCCCAAGTTGTATGCATAGATCAACATCGCCTTGGTGCACGTATAAGGTCCGGTCATTGCTAAAGGAAACAGATTCCATCCTGCTCCTCAAACAACCGGAAATTAGCCCGGTAAATATGCAAATATTCTTTCAAACATTCCAGCATCCATTCCGCTAAAATACTGTTTCGGTTTTTTGCTTTTGCGATCATCGGGCAGCGCGATACAATCCGCAACAGCGTTCCTCCCCGCGCCGGCGGCATGGCGGGAGAGCCCAGTGGTAAAACAACTCTGAAATGACGTTTAAGTTGAGAAAATAAACTCGGTTCAAACCAGGGCAATTTTATAGTTTTTTATATAAACTGTTTATTCTTAAGATAAAACATCTCGAAAATCACAAACGGCCCTAAGCGGACCGGGCGTTAAAAAATGACCCGTAATGAAGTGCCC
>CALMIT010000587.1 GCA_937864255.1 uncultured Saprospiraceae bacterium | reverse complement strand
TAATTTGACGCCTCATTTTTTCCAAAACTGCATCGCTCGCGTGTTGCAACGGAATGTCCAGATAATTACAAATCTCCGGGCGCTCCGCCATGACATCAAATATTTCGACCGGAAATTTGCTCGGATAAGCATAATGAAGCCTGATCCATTCGATGCCTTCTACGTCGGCCAAAGCGTGGAGCAGGTGCGGCAGTTCTCTTTTTTTGTACAAATCCAGCCCGTAATAAGTCAGTTCCTGCGCTATGAGCATGATTTCTTTTACGCCCCTGCGCGCCAGATTTTTAGCTTCTTTTACCAACTCTTCCACGGGGCGGGAAACGTGCTGCCCGCGCATCAGCGGAATCGCACAAAACGAGCAGGTGCGGTTGCAACCCTCCGAAATTTTTAAATATGCGTAATGAGCCGGCGTCACGGTGAGTCGCTCTCCTATGAGTTCATGCTTATAGTCGGCATTGAGTTTATTGAGGAGAAGCGGCAGTTCGAGCGTGCCAAACCAATCGTCCACTTCCGGTATTTCGAGTTTTAATTCTTCTCTGTAACGTTGTGAAAGACAACCCGTTACGTAAAGTTTTTCAATCTCTCCGTCTGATTTTTCACGGGCGTAATGTAAAATGGTGTTGATACTTTCCTGTTTGGCGAGGTCAATAAACCCGCAGGTATTTACGATAATTATATCTGCGTTTTCGTCCCTATCATGCTTCACGGAAAATTGGTTACCTTCCAATTGAGTGATTAAATTTTCCGAATCCACGATGTTCTTCGAACAACCCAGCGTTATGACGCTTACTTTTTCTCTTTTGAGCGACTTTGTCTTCAAATTATTCCAATTTTAATGCGGGCAAAGATAGTGGATTTGAATGCTACGCCTGCTTTTTTTAGCTTTGAAAACTTTTCGTCTGATTCGCTTTTCTTTATAAAAATCAAGTTTTATGAAAAATAGAATACTCTGCCTCTCCATTTTTTTCTTTTCCTGTTCTCTCGTATTTGGCCAACTCGGCATCAGCGCAGCGTACTTTAAAATGAACGCTCCAAATTGGGGCGACTATGGCGCTGAAATATTCAAAAACGGATTTTTTTACGGCGTGGATTATTGGATTCCGGCAAAAAAATACCGCGTGGAATTTCGTCCGCAAATTTTTTTCGGACATACGGGACAGGAACAGTTCACCGCCACAGCGGGCGAGCGGGCCGGAGAAATTTGGCGTGCCAATTCAACATTTTTGGGTATCAGGGGAAATGTGCGGTTCTATTTTTTTGACTGGGAGGGAGATTGCAATTGTCCGACCTGGTCAAAACGGGGCGACGTTTTTAAAAAAGGTTTTTTCGTACAATTTGGCCCGACTGCAGCCATGCTGAAATTCGAGGCGGAAATTGAAAATTTTGGCGTGGAAGAAAAATTTTCAAGCTCCGAAACTTTGTACGGCTTAAATATCGGCGCCGGAATTGACCTGGGACTTTCCGAACTGATCACGCTTACGCCGTACTTCGCCGCCGAATATCTGCATGATGTGGACAGTAATTGCGAAAATTGTCTGCCCGCCGAGGGAAGTTCATATCTGATGTCCGCTCAATTTGGATTGCACCTGGGACTGCGCTGGCAAAAATGATTTATTCAACCAGATTTATCAAAGTCGCATAGTCGTCGTAGGGTGCATCTTCCGTTTTCATTTCCAGCAAATTAAAAAAATCAAGACCGGCATCCTGATAAAACTCTTCGAGCAATTGCCAGGTCAATTTGCCGCGCACTTCTACCCTGCCGTTTT
>CALMIT010000586.1 GCA_937864255.1 uncultured Saprospiraceae bacterium | reverse complement strand
GTAGATGGCGGAATCATTTTCACTTCGTCGAGGAACGCTTTTAATCCTGTGTCGCACAGCGATTTATGGACAAAAAAGGAATTTACCAACTTGTATTTTGCGCCCAAAAATGAAGACGGCGGCTTCGGCGAACCGCGCCCGCTTTTTGGCAATATCAATAAAAAATATCACGACGGTGCGGCAAGCGTAGCAGCTGGCGGCGAGGCGATGTTTTTTACGAGAAACAACCTGGAGGGAAAAAACTCCAAAAATGTGATTGACCTGAAAATTTATTACAGCGAAAAAAAGAGTGGCTTTTGGTCGGCGGGCGTCGAACTGCCTTTCAACAGTGATGAATTTGGCGTCTGCCACCCTGCACTTTCTAAAAATGGCAGGGTGATGGTTTTTGCTTCCGACCAGTCGGGCGGATTGGGCGGCATGGACCTTTACGTGGTAAAATGGGAGAACAACAATTGGTCTGCTCCGCAAAACCTCGGCGCTGAAATAAACACCGCCGGCAACGAAATTTTTCCTTTTCTGGCGAACGACGACCGGCTGTATTTTTCGAGCGACAGCCGCGCCGGACTGGGCGGTTTGGATATTTTTACTGCCGAAAAAATTGCTGAAAATTATACCTGGCGGAATGCTTCAAACCTCGGCGCGCCGGTCAACAGCGAAAAAGACGATTTCGGTATTTTTGTCAATGAAGACGGGCGTTCGGGCTACCTGTCGAGTTCGCGCAATGGCGGGCTGGGCAGCGACGACATTTATACCTGGTCGTGGGCAGAAGCGCCAAAAAATACCGGTTTATTGGAACAAAATGTGGCAGTGATAGACGCGCTCACTGGTTTGCCAATAGCGCAGGCGGAGGTAAAATTGGTTGAAATTTCAGGACAAAACGACGAGATACTGAATGAAAATAAACTGCCCACCGATGCAGCGGGCAAAATCAATTTTACTTCCTCGCCCGAAACCAGGCTCACTTTCCGGGTGAACAAACCAGGATATGAACCGAAAACCGTCACGCTTCCTGCTGCCGATGTATTTGCAACGCCGGGCGGCTACAAAATTCCCCTGTCCAAAAAATCAGTTGTGATGCTGTCAGGACAGGTGAGCGACGCCGATACGGAAGCGGAAATTCCGGGCGCAGAGATTGAATTTTTAAACACCTGCGACAACAGCGTTTTTGTGCTCAGTTCCGACCGCGCGGGCGAATTTGCCACCGAATTGAAATGCGGCTGCAAATACCAGATTACCACCCGCAAACGCGCCTACATCCTTTCAAAGAGAGAACTCGTGGCAAATTGTGAAATACCGGAACGGGAGCTTCTTTTGGCGCTCTTCCCGTCCAAATCTCCCGCCGTGGTATTCGAAGGTGAAGATCTCGGCGTGGGTAAAACTGTGCGGCTGAAAAATGTTTATTACGATTTTGACAAGTGGGCTATTCGCTCCGACGCCTCCCGCGAACTGGACAAAGTAGTGCGGCTGATGAACGAATATCCGGGCATGGAAATCGAACTTGGCTCACACACCGACAGCCGTGGCAACGACGCTTACAATGCCCGCCTCTCGCAAAAAAGAGCGGAAGCCGCCGTTCAGTACATCATCTCGAAGGGTATAGCCGCGCATCGCATCGCTGCCAAAGGATACGGTGAAAGCCAGTTGGTCAACCGTTGCGCCAATGGCGTATCCTGCGACGACGATGCTCATCAGGAAAACCGCCGCACCGAAATTCGCATCACTAAAATGGACGACGTGGGTGTGAAGGTGATTTATGATAATGATTGATTTTCTTTCCGGTTAAAAAAATCCGTTCAACCGTTTGCAGGATAGTTGGACGGATTTTTTATTTTCGATTTTCTCAACTTTAGCGTCTCTGAACGAACAGAAGACAGAATGAAAATTAAATGAAAAAATTAAAAGAGATATTAAAAGACAAAAGCTTTAGGCTGACGGTTTTAGTAACGCTTGCTTATTTCGGCGCCGGCTTCGCTTTTTTGCATTTCGGATTGGCAGATTACGGCTGGGTTTTCTTTATTCTTCTTCCTTTATCATTAGGACTCGCGATTGGTGCGATGCCTTTAGAAAAATGGGCGTATCTGGGGCTTGCAATCGGAATTTTAATTTTTATTACTCTTTTAATTGTCGGCGGACTTGAAGGATTTATTTGTGTAATAATGGCTCTGCCTTTAATTATTATATTGATATTGATTGGAATTTTATTGAATAAATATTTAAGAAAAAAGGGAATTATAAAAAAAGCTGATAATTTAAATATTATAATAGTTCCGCTAATAATTATCCTCTTTGGTGCGCCGGTTGAAAAATATTTTAACCAGAATAAAACAGAAATTATTGAAATAAAAACAGAGCGAATTTTTGCTTATACACCAAATCAAGTTTATGATGCAATTAAATCAGTCGATACCTTGATAGCCGAAAAACCATTTTTGATGAAACTTGATTTGCCGATACCAAACAAATGCGTTTTGGAGAAAGAAGAGGTTGGGGCATTGCGAACTTGTTATTTTAGTGGCGGAACAATCACGGAAAAAATTACCGAACTTGAAAAAGGTAAAATTTTGAAGATGGATGTGATTGATTACAATCTCACCGGTAGAAAATGGCTTGGTTTTAAGGAAGCGATTTATTATTTCGACAGGCTTGGAAAAGATAGCTGTAAAATGACAAGAATTACAACCTATACTTCTGTTTTAAAACCGAGAATATACTGGCAACCGCTTGAACGATTAGGAATCAGTCAGGAACACCAATATGTTTTTGATAGTATAAATAAAGACCTTGAAAAAAATTACGGCAGATAAATATATAAAAGAGGCTGTGAGTATTTGATTTATGGAAAGATGTATGAGGCATTTTGCGATTGATATATGTCGCTTCACGAACAAATCTTTGTAAAAAATGATACCGTTTCCTGCGAGGAAAGCGTAAATTGCGGATAACAAAAGTTTTTTCACCCGTTTAAAAATTCAAAAAATGAAAAAGCATACTTTGTGGCTTTTAGCCATCGGAAGCATGTTAATGAGCTTTAGCCTGCTCACCAAAAACTTTTTCCAGATTCCCGAAGGTCCGAACGATTTTATGAAAGGAGTCGGGGTAGCCTTTATGATTTCGTCTCTTTTTGTACAAAAGAAAATTGGAGCGGAAAGCGGCGGCATAGTCATTTCAGGGAAATACGGATAGTGAAGGTTTTGTTTCTGCCGGCAAAAATCCTGCTTGAATAAATGGATGATTTATTGGCAACTGCGTGTCTCAAAATCTTATATTTGGAGAAAAAAAGATGAGTAGAGAAGAGATTCTATCCTATCTGCGTGATAAAAAAGAAGAATTTTTTGCGGACTATCAACTTAGTAAACTGGGCTTGGTCGGTTCTTTTGCAAGGGGCGAGGCATCCGAGGATAGTGATATAGATTTGATTATTGAGTTTCAGCCAAATACTCAAAATCTCTATGAGAAAAAAGAACGCCTCAGATTGTCTCTCCGGAAGCGTTTCGACCGTGAAATAGATTTATGCAGGGAAAAATATATAAAGCCTTATTTCAAAAATCAGATTCTTCAATCCGCAATTTATGTCTGATAAAGACAGAGGAAACTTATTGGCTATTCTTGAGGCATGTGAAAAAATCCTGAAATTTGTAGAAGATATTTGGGATGTTGAGGCTTTTTATACCGATGAAAAAACCTTTGATGCGGTGTTAATGAATTTTGTCGTAATAGGTGAATCGGTGGTGAGATTATCCGACAACTTGAAAGAGCAAAATGACCATGTACCCTGGCAAAAAATCAAAGGTTTTCGGAATATCGTGGCGCATGATTATTTCGGCGTAGATGCCGAGGAAGTTTGGCAAATTGTAAAAGAAAATATTCCCGAATTGAAGAACCAGATAGCAAGTATTCAAAAACTTTAAATAGAAATACCCTTTTATTTGCTATAACGACACAGCCCTCCCGCGCGAGATTTTGCGGGAGGGCTGTGTCGTTTATAGAAACTGCCTTTTTAATCTCTCGACGAGAGAATGGACAGCAGGCGTAAAATTTCTATGTAAAGCCAGACTAGCGTAATTAATAAGCCCATCGCACAAAACCACTCCATGTATTTTGGCGCGCCGAATTGTTCGCCCTTTTCAAAATTGTCGAAATCCAGCAGCAGGTTCAGGCAGGCGATGACGATGATCACTACGCTGATACCGATGCCTATCAATCCGCCCTGGTGCAGGTAAGGCACCTGCATTCCGAAAGCGTACAAAACAAGATTGAGCAGATACACCATGGCTACTGCGCCGGTTGCCATTATCACGCCGGTTCTGAATTTTTGATTCACCTGCACCCAACCCATTTTGTAAATGAACAGCATCATAAACAGCAATCCGATGGTCAGCGTGATGGCGTTAAAAACGATGCCATCAAATAGGCTCCCGTAAATCGCCGTCACCGTGCCTACGAACAGACCTTCAATCAAAGCGTACAGAGGCGCGAGCGTGGGCGAAAGTTCCCGCTTGAAAGTGGCTATGAGTACAATGACAAGCCCGCCGATAGCGCCGCCCCACAAAAAGAGTGCGCTCGGAAAGACATAACTCAAACCGGCAGTAAGCAACATCAATCCCATCAGGATGAAGGATTTGTTGACGGCGCCTGCCGCGGTCATCGGATTGCTTTGCGACCACGAACTTACCATGTCGGAATCCAGAACGGTTTGAGAACTTTGGCGAAAAGCCTTTTCGTTCATCACCGGGTTGTTTGATTTCAAAAAACGGTTCAGTCTCATGAATGAATTTTTAGAAATGAAAAAAATAAATTGAGTAACGAATTTTTCGAATGACGAGTTTTTCGAGTGACGAGGTACGAGTGTGGAATGACGAGTAAAAAAATTCGTCACTCGTCATTCGTACTTCGTCATTCTATATTTCCCTCACGCTTTTACTTTCCAATCCGCTTCCGCTTTGCCCGATTTTTTAAAAGTGCCTTTGCTTTTGCGGATGTTGACCGACACCACTTTGTACTCGGGGCACATCGCCTCGCTGTCGTGCACGTCGGAAGTAATGATGTTGAGCATTACTTCCGGGAAGTGGAAGGTGGTACTCAAAACGCCCGGCTTCACCTCGTCAGTGATGCGCGCTTTGATGTCCACCTTGCCGCGCTCCGACGACACGCAAACCATGTCGCCCTCTTCAATAAAATGGCGGGCAGCATCTTCGGGGTGTATCAAAAGCACGTCTTCGGTCAAAATGTGCACATTGCGCGTGCGCCGCGTCATCGTACCCGCATTATAATGTTCAAGTTCGCGGTTGGTTGTGATGATGTAAGGATATTTTTCGCCGTGTTGTTTGATTTCCTCACTTTCCTCGAAGTCGAAATAGTGAAATTTCCCCTTGCCTCTTTTAAAAGTTTCGGTGTGCAAAATTTCCGTATCCGTGCCGTCGGGCAGCACCGGCCATTGCTTGCCCTGGTCGCCCAGTTCCTCCCATTTTACGCCGGCAAAGAAAGGCACGATTTGCGAAATTTCCTCCAGCATATTTTTCGGATCATAATCCGCCTGCGCGTAGCCCATGCGGTTCATAATGTCCACGATAATCTGACCGTCGGATTTTGTGCCGGGCAGCGGCTCCACGGCTTTTTGCACCCGCTGGATGCGGCGTTCGCCGTTGGTATAAGTGCCACTCTTTTCGAGGAAAGTAGCGCCGGGTAAAATGACCGTGGCATATTTCGCCGTTTCCGTAAGGAAAATTTCCTGCACCACCAGCAGTTCCAGATTTTCCATAGCGGCGATAACTTTATTGGTGTTCGGGTCGGTTTGCACCACGTCTTCGCCCATCA
>CALMIT010000585.1 GCA_937864255.1 uncultured Saprospiraceae bacterium | reverse complement strand
TGAGCCGCACGAAATTTGGAAGGACATTGATTATCCTGAAATCGGCCCAAAGCGGTCTTACCTGATTTACCACGAAGAATTGGAGTCGCTGGTCAAAAATTTTCCAACCCTGAAACAGGCGCGCTTTTGGATGACTTTCAGCGAGGAATATCTGACGCACCTGCGCGTAATTCAAAACATTGGTATGGCCGGCATCGAACCGGTGCGCTACAAAGGCGTGGACATCGTGCCGCTCCAGTTTTTGAAAGCCGTACTGCCCGACCCGGGCGATTTGGGTAAAAATTACACCGGCTGGACTTCCATCGGCTGCCGCATCAGCGGAGTGAAAAATGGCAAAAAACGCCCTTATTATATTTGGAACAATTGCAGCCATAAAGCCGCTTTTGACGAAACCGGAACGCAGGGCGTGAGCTACACCACGGGCGTACCGGCCATGCTCGGCGCCATGATGGTGCTGACCGGAAAATGGAGCGGTAAAGGCGTTTTCAACGTGGAGCAGTTTAATCCTGATCCGTTTTTGGAAAAACTGGGCGAATACGGTCTGCCCTGGCATGAAAAAACGGACATTGACCTCGAAATGGACTAAGCAAAACTTTCAAAATAATGATTGAAAAAATTCCCTCGCCCGCGTTTGTGTTGGAAGAAAAGTTACTTCGCAAAAATCTGGAGTTGATTGCTGGCGTGCAGAGAGAAGCGGGCGTGGAAATTATTTTGGCACTGAAAGGATTTGCCATGTGGTCGGTTTTTCCGATGATAAAAAAATACCTGAGCGGCGCTACCGCCAGCTCGCTCAACGAAGCGCGGCTTATTTTTGAGGAAATGGGCTGCAAGGCGCATACTTACTGCGTAGCGTACTTGCCTGACGAGTTTGAGGAGATCATGGTATACAGCAGCCACCTCACTTTCAATTCTATCAACCAATACCTGCATTTCAAACCGCAGGTGGACGCTTTCGGAACAAAAATAAGTTGCGGGATCCGCGTCAACCCGGAGTATTCGGAGGTGAAAACGGCGCTTTATAACCCCGCTGCTCCCGGCTCGCGGCTGGGCGAAGTGGAGGATAAATTTCAAAACGGACTGCCGGACGGCGTGGAAGGTTTACACTTTCATACGCTTTGTGAATCAAGCAGTTACGATCTCGAAAAGACTTTAGAAGTTTTTGAAAAAAAGTTTTCAAAGTTTTTCAGCGCACTCAAATGGGTCAATTTCGGTGGCGGGCACCTGATGACCCGCGAAGGCTACGACACCGCCCATCTGGTCGGCATTTTGAAAGCATTTAAAAACCGTTATCCGCATCTCGCGGTCATTCTCGAACCCGGCAGCGCCATCGCCTGGGAGACCGGTTTTCTTTATTCGACCGTGCTGGACATTCACGAGAGCCGCGGCGTCAAGACTTTGATTACCGACATTTCGTTTACCGGGCACATGCCCGACACGCTCGAAATGCCTTACCGCCCGCGCATTCGCGGCGCTTCCGATCAGGGGAACGGCAAGCCGACTTATCGCATCGGCGGCACTTCCTGTCTATCGGGCGATTATATGACTGAGTATAGTTTTGAGCGGGAAATGCAAATCGGCGACCCGGTCATTTTTGAAGATATGATTCATTACACGATGGTGAAAACGACCACTTTCAACGGCGTTCGCCATCCGTCCATTTGTATTTTGCGCGAAAACGGCGCACTGGATTTGATTAGAAAATTTGGCTACGAGGATTACAAATCAAAACTTTCCTGAGCGCTCTTTTTAAAACCAAAACCGTAATTCAGACCAAATCGAGAAATGGCTGAAGCGAATAAAAATAAATACTTGAGGCAAAAGATTATTTTTGCCGCCCAAAATTCACACCTGAGCCATGCTGTCCAAAATTACCATCGCCGAAGGATTTGATTTCCTGGCTTTTTATCTCAAAAAAGTGTACGATGCCGCCGAGGCGCGCTCGGTCGCGCGGATAGTTTTTGAAGATGCTTTGAAGGTCAAAAATCTCGAATCGCAGGAATATCTTTTGCTGAACGACCTGCACAAAATGGAAGAGATCAGAACACGCCTGCTGCAAAATGAGCCGGTGCAATATGTGCTCGGCGAGGCAGATTTTTACGGATTGAAATTTTTGGTCAACGAAAATGTACTCATTCCGCGCAAAGAAACGGAGGAACTCGTTCACTGGATTTTGGAAACTGCGAAGGGCGAAAATTTAAAAATTCTGGACATTGGTACGGGCAGCGGCTGCATCGCCGTGACGCTGGCAAAAAAGCTGAAAAATGCTAAAACGACAGGTTTGGACGTGAGTAGTAAAGCGCTGGAAATCAGTAAATTAAACGCCGAAGGAAACAAATGTGCCGTCGCTTTTTTAGAAAAAGATATTTTGGACGAAAAACAGTGGAGCGACTTTGAAAACTTCGATTTGATAGTCAGCAACCCGCCTTATATTCCCAAAAAAGAGACAAAACTGGTGTCGAAACAAACTTTCAAATTTGAACCGAAACTCGCCCTTTTTGTGCCCGATGATACGCCACTTTTATTTTATCAAAAAATAGCGAAACTGGCTTTGAACAAACTGAATCCCGGCGGCTGGCTCTTTTTTGAATGCAACGAATTCAATGCTGCCGAGGTCAAAAAGCACCTGGAAAACGAAGGATTTAAAAAAGTGGAACTGAAAAAAGACATGGCCGGCAAAAACCGGATGATCCGCGCCACGCTCTAACCGCCCGATTTTTTGGTTTTTGAATAACCCGCTTCCAAAAGTATTTTCAGGATTTTGTCGCGGTGGTCGCCCTGCACCAAAATTTCACCGTCCTTCACCGCTCCGCCCGATCCGCATTTGGTTTTTAATGTTTTTCCGAGTGCTTCCAAGTCTTCCTGCGCGCCTACGAATCCGCTCACGAGCGTCACTTCCTTGCCTTTGCGCTGTTTTCGGTCGAGCATGATGCGCAGGTTTTGCTTTTCGGGAGGCAGGGTGTTTTGCTCATTTTCCTCCCCTGGCGAAAAATTAAAATCGGGATCGGTTGAAAATACGAATCCGAGTTTGTCGGGTTTATTTTTCCGGCTCATTTAAAAACGATTGGTTTTTTCTAAGAAATCAACTTCAAAAAAAGCAAAAATAAAAGAAAGCGGAAGCGCAGGATTTGAAAATTTCTAACTTCGCCGGCCTAACCAAATTCTTTTTCATGAAAAAAATAACCGTAATAGGGGCGGGAACGATGGGCAACGGCATCGCGCACGTTTTTGCTATGCACGATTTTCAGGTCAGCCTCGTAGATATTTCGGAAAGCGCCTTGCAAAAGGGCATGAGCACCATTGAAAAAAACCTGGACAGAATGGTGTCAAAAGGGACGCTGACCGAAGCGGATAAAGCGAAAACACTGGCAAATATTGAAACTTTCACGGAGATAGAAAAAGGCGTGCGAGGCGCCGATTTGGTCGTGGAAGCCGCCACGGAAAATGTGGATTTGAAGCTAAAAATTTTTAAAGAAATGGACGCGCACGCGCCAAGTCAGGCGATTCTCGCTTCCAACACATCCTCCATTTCCATCACAAAAATAGCGGCCGTAACCGCCCGCCCCGACAAAGTAATCGGCATGCATTTTATGAATCCCGTGCCGATTATGAAACTGGTCGAGGTGATCAGAGGCTACGCGACGACCGATGAGGTGACCGGCCAAATCATGCAGCTTTCGCGGCAACTGTCAAAAATTCCGGAAGAAGTAAATGACTATCCGGGTTTTGTGAGCAATCGCATTTTGATGCCGATGATCAACGAAGCCATTTATACGCTTTTTGAAAGCGTGGCGGGCGTGGGAGAAATAGACACGGTGATGAAACTCGGTATGGCGCACCCAATGGGACCGCTCCAATTGGCGGATTTTATTGGTTTGGATGTTTGCCTGTCCATTTTGCGGGTGCTGCACGACGGATTCGGCAATCCGAAATATGCGCCCTGCCCGCTTTTGGTCAATATGGTGACGGCGGGCAAACTCGGCGTGAAAAGCGGGGAAGGATTTTACAGTTACACAGCCGGCTCGAAAGAACTGGTAGTAGCGCCGGCATTCAGGAAAAATAATTAAAGTCATTTTTTTAAAAATGTAAATCCGGTCATGCAGGCAACCGAGTCTTTTTTTACGGTCAACGATGGTTTGAAATTATTTTCAAAAAATT
>CALMIT010000584.1 GCA_937864255.1 uncultured Saprospiraceae bacterium | reverse complement strand
ATTGCGTGATTTTGGCTACCGGCGGCTATGGCAATGTATTTTATCTTTCCACGAATGCGATGTGTTGTAATGTGACCGCCGCCTGGCGCACCGTGAAAAAAGGCGCTTTGATGGCGAATCCCTGCTTTACGCAAATTCACCCCACCTGCATTCCGCAATCCGGCGAGTATCAGTCAAAATTGACTTTGATGTCGGAAAGTTTGCGCAACGACGGGCGCGTGTGGGTGCCGAAGAAAAAAGAAGACGCCCAAGCCATTCGCGAAGGCAAAAAAACAGCTAACGACATCGCTGAACAAGATCGCGATTATTACCTCGAACGCCGCTATCCGGCTTTCGGAAACCTGGTACCCAGAGACGTCGCTTCGCGCGCTGCCAAGATAGTATGCGACGAAGGTTACGGCGTAGCGCCGACAGGGCTGGCGGTTTTTCTTGATTTTTCTGCCGCTATCGAACGATACGGAAAATCCAAGGCTCACACCCTCGGTCTGCACAATCCCGACAATGCGAAAATTACGGAGTTGGGTGAGAAAGTGGTGGAAGAGAAATACGGCAACCTTTTCGAAATGTATGAAAAAATTACCGGTGACAATCCATATAAAAAGCCGATGAAGATTTATCCGGCCGTGCATTATACGATGGGCGGTTTGTGGGTAGATTATAATTTGGAAACCAATATTTCCGGCTTGTTTGCTGCCGGCGAAGCGAATTTTTCCGATCACGGCGCCAATCGCCTCGGCGCTTCGGCGCTCATGCAGGGTTTGGCTGACGGCTACTTTGTTTTGCCGTACACCATTGGCAACTTTTTATCCAATGAAATCAGAACGGGCAATATTTCGCCTGACGGACCGGAATTCAAAAAAACGGAGCAGGAAGTGCGAGACAGGCTCGAAAAACTCATTTCCATCAAAGGCGCACAATCTGTGGAGAGTTTTCATCGCAAACTCGGCAAAATCATGTGGGAATACTGCGGCATGGCGCGCAACGCGGAAGGTTTGAAAAAGGCGCGTAAAATGATACAGGAATTGAGAGCAGAATTTTGGAGCGACGTGTATGTGCCCGGCACAACCGGCGAATTTAATCCCGAACTGGAAAAAGCGCACCGCGTGGCAGATTTTATAGAACTGGGTGAATTGATGGTGGTGGATGCTTTGAATCGCAACGAAAGCTGTGGCGGGCATTTCAGGGAAGAATATCAAACCGAAGAAGGCGAAGCGCTGCGCAACGACGACGCATACACCTACGTAGCTGCCTGGGAATGGGCTGACGTGGCGGATGAGCCTGTTTTGCACAAAGAAGAATTGAAATATGAAAATGTGGAGTTGAAAACCAGGAGTTACAAATAGTGGCGCCGGCGTGCAGAAATTTTTTAAAAAATCAATTTTAAAAAAATGAAACTCAACTTAAAAATCTGGAGGCAATCCAGACCCAAGATAAAAGGAAAGTTTGAGACCTATCAGGTCGAAGCTAACGAGCACATGTCTTTTCTCGAAA
>CALMIT010000583.1 GCA_937864255.1 uncultured Saprospiraceae bacterium | reverse complement strand
GGGGAGTAGCCCCGCCGGCCCGAGGTAAAAATGATTACCGTTTGGAAGCGATTTTTCAGGAAATGAAACCTCGTCTAAATGCAGTCCGAAAAACAAAGTCATTTGAAAAAAACTGTATTTGGCTTACAAAAAGGATGCGCCCTAAATTAGCTCATTTATTTGCGAAGGTTAAATTTTTGAACCGCATTCCCCTGAATTTTTTTCAAAACTTGTAATAAATTTTTAGAGATGAACCTGACTTTAAAATCATTTTTCGCAGCACTTTTCTGCCTGTTTTTATTTTTTCCGCAAGAGAGTTTTGCCCTGCGTCAAAATACCGCACAGCCTGAGCAGAGCCGGCATTTCGAAATTTTGAAAAAAGACAAAAACGGAAAAATGCGGCTCGACAAAAAGAAAGTGAAAGCGCTGAAATCCAAAATCAAAGTACTCAAAAAAGAAAGCAAATTCAACCGAAACGGGCTACTTTCAGACAACAGGATTTATTTCGGACTTATCCTCGTACTCGGCGGAATTTTGGTCACCCTGATTTTTAATTCGCTGCTGGCCTGGATTGGCGGACTTGCGATTATTGTAGGGTTAGCCCTGTTGATTTGGGCGCTGATAGACGGCGCTGCGCGATAAAAACTTTTCCCGGCGACGAAAAAAAAGAAAAAACCTGTTTAAATTTCGAACTTGAAATGCGGCAGTAGCTCAGTTGGTAGAGCATCAGCTTCCCAAGCTGAGGGCCGTGGGTTCGAGTCCCATTTGCCGCTCACAAGAGGTTTTTGGTCAACCAAAAACCTCTTTCATTTTAATACTCTGCCATGAAATTTTACATCATTGCCGGCGAAGCATCGGGCGATTTGCATAGTTCAAACCTGATACGCGCTCTAAAAAAGCGACTGCCCGAAGCGCAATTTCGCGCATGGGGCGGCGACCTGATGCAGGCTGCCGGGGCGCATCTGGTGAAACACTACAAAGACCTTGCTTTTATGGGATTTTGGGAAGTGATAAAAAACCTGCCGGTCATTCTCCGCAATCTTGCCTTTTGTAAAAATGACATTGAAAAATGGCAGCCCGATGCTTTAATCCTGACAGACTACCCGGGTTTCAATTTGCGAATAGCCAAATGGGCAAGAAAAAAAGGGTTGAAAGTTTTTTATTACATCTCGCCCCAAATCTGGGCATGGAAGGAAGGCAGAGTGAGGCAAATAAAAAGAGATGTGGATAAAATGATGGTGATTTTGCCTTTTGAAAAAGCGTTTTATGAAAAGCATGGCGTGCAGGTTGATTTTGTCGGGCACCCGCTTTTGGATGTGGTGAAAAATGTTGAGCCTGACCCAAATTTCAGACAAAAATGGCAGTTGTCTGATGCCCCGATCATCGCTCTGCTGCCCGGCAGCCGAAAACAGGAAATCGGAAAAATGCTGCCGGCAATGCTTTCTATTGCGGGCGAATTTCCGCAATTTCAATTTGTTGTAGCCGGCGCGCCTTCTCAGTCCGCTGATTTTTATAAAAAAATCCTTGCATCGCAGCCGACTGACAAAGTAAAATTAGTGGAAAACGAAACCTACCAGTTGCTGTCTCAAGCCAGAGCGGCATTGGTCACTTCAGGGACGGCTACATTGGAAACTGCGCTCTTCGGTCTGCCTGAAATTGTCTGCTACAAAGGCAGCAACTTTTCATACCAAATCGCCAAAAGACTGGTCAAAGTAAAATATATCTCCCTGGTAAATTTGATTTTGGATAAAATGTCGGTACCTGAATTGATACAGGAAAAGCTGACGACCGGCAATTTGAAAAATGAATTAAGCAGAATTTTACAACCAGAAATCGAGGTAGAAATCAAAAAGGATTTTCAGCTTTTACGCGAAAAGCTGGGTGAAGGCGGCGCTTCGGCGCGGGCAGCAGAAATCATTTTATCCGCGCTCGAAAAAACCAAAATCAGCTAAGCCCTCTCCGTTTCATTTCGCGCAAAACCAGCCCGTATTCTCTCGACATATCGCCCGTAATACTCGAATTTTCCTGCGCCCGGCGAATCAGGTAAGGCACCACTTCGCGCACAGGCCCGTAGGGTACATATTTCGCCACATTGTAACCTGCCGCCGCGAGATTGAAAGTAATGTTGTCGCTCATACCGTACAATTGGCAAAAAACAAGATGTGGATGATCTTTCGGAATGCCGCGCTCTTTTATCAATCGCGCGAGCAAAAGGCTGCTTTGCGCGTTGTGCGTAGCATTGCACGAAGCCATTTTTTCATAGTTGTCCACACAAAATTTCAAAGCAGAATTATACGCTTCGTCCGTCGCTTCTTTGGTCGGATGAATCGGCGAAGGGTAGCCTTTTTCTTCGGCACGCTCCCGCTCTTTGTCCATATATGCGCCTCTGACCAGTTTAGCGCCCAGCACATATCCTTCTTTTTGCGCGATGTCAAAAGAACGCAACAGGTAAGGCAGCCTGTCAATCCGGTACAATTGAAAAGTATTATAAACAACGGCCTTTTCTTTATTGTACCTTTTCATCATCATGTTTACCAAATCATCAATGGCGTTTTGAATCCACGACTCCTCGGCGTCGAAAAAAATGCTCATATTTTTCTGGTTCGCTACGTGGCAAACTGAGTCCATTCTCTTCAAAACATTTTTATATTCCTCAGATTCTTCCGGGGTCAATTCTTCGCGGCGGCTCAATTTTTCAAGCAGCTCGAAACGTGCCATGCCAGTAATTTTGGAGCTGACCACCGGCACGGTCGAATTGTGTGTGGCAAATTCGATGGCGCGGATAGTTTCATTCATGGTGTGATTGAAATCCGTTTCCTCTTCCTTTGCTTCGGCGCCAAAGTCCAGGATCGTCGCAGTTTTAAATTGCGCCAGCGTATCAATAGTTTTTTGGCATTCCAGGAGCGTCGTACCTCCGCAAAATTGTTGGAAAATAGTATTCTTTACGATGGATTCGATAAATGGCAGGTGCAGTTTGATGGCAGCAATACCGAGCTTTGAACCGATGCCGACAAGCCAATATTTGTTCATCAAACCAAACAGCCAGGCAGCTTTTTTTAATTCTTCGTCCGATTTTGCCCGAAAGGCGATTTCCGTATTGTCGAAATCCAAAGAGCCGGCAGATTCACTCATAGTTTTGTTTAAAAAATTTTCCAGCGCTTGTATTGATTCAGGCACCGGTTTTCCTAATTTTTCCATATTTCCCAGGATTTTTCAGCTTGAAACCGGAGCATATCCCAGCCGTTTTGAATGGGACAGCCCATTTCTTCACCACGTCGTAAAAATACAGTTTTTTCGGGATTGTAAATCAAATCGAACATTAAATGCCGGGGAGAGAGCAGGTGATACGGAATGTCGGGCGCATCTTCCGTTTTTGGAAACATACCCAAAGGCGTGGTGTTGACAATCAAAAGCGCATCACGAAAATCATCGGCGCAGAGGTCGTCGTAGCGAACGTAAGTTCCCCGTTTTTGACGGGAAACAATTTTGTACTTGATTGCTTTTTTTGCCAAAACATACTTGACTGCCTGCGCCGCGCCACCCGAACCCAAAATCAGCGCGGAAAAAACCGTGGCAGTGTTTTTTTGTAAAAAATTATCCAATGATTTTTCAAAACCAAAAACGTCGGTATTGTAGCCCCACAGTTGCCCTTCTGAGATTTTGACCGTGTTGACTGCTTTTAATTTTTTCACGGTCTCGTCGCCCGACTTTACTATTTTATAAATAGCCTGCTTGTGCGGGATAGTCACATTAAAACCGATTATATCGGGGTTATTTTTTAAAAGTTGGGGAAGCTCATTCAAATCGGGAAGCGGAAAAAGCTGGTAGGAATAATCTTCTATACCCTCGTTCTTAAATTTTTCTTCAAAAAAAAATTGGGAAAAAGAATGCGAAACCGGATAGCCGACGAGTCCCAGAATCTTTTTTTTACTCATGACGGGTTTCATTATTTCCTGCAAATTTTTCCAAAAAAAACACCGCGGCGAAGCCGACAAAAATCATCACAATGCCCCAAAAAAGAAAAGTTTCGCCGTCATATTGCGCCGGCCAAACGCTTTTTTCCAAAAACGGGATTTGTTCGCCTTTTGAGTTGGTGCGATATTCCAGCACATTTCGCCAGGGCCAGATTTTGTTCAAAGAGCCTAACATAAAGCCCGTCATAAGCGCCATGGTAAAATCGTGGTAGTGTTTGAAAGTCCAGGTTAAAATCCTCGAAAAACCCGCGAGTCCTATTATCGCGCCGGCAGCAAAAACCGCCAGAATAGTCAAACTCGCCGAATCAAAGGTGAGCAGTGCCTGCTTGACCGTCGGTACGATGTAAGTGTACATACCCAAAAGCAACAAAATGAAACTGCCCGAAATACCCGGCAACATGAGCGCACAAATGGCCAGCATGCCGCAAACGAAAACAAACCACAGCGCTTCATTGCCGTGACCGGGATTGGCGACGGTGATGTAAAATGCGACGGCTGTCCCGAGGGCGAGCGCTAAAATCGTAGTCCAATTCCACTTTTTGATTTGTTTGCCTACAAACCAAACCGAACTCAAAATCAATCCGAAAAAGAAGGCCCAGATAAGTACCGGATAATTGTCCAAAATCCATGTAACCGCAAAAACGCCGAAAATCAATCCGCCGGCCATTCCTGAGAGCAAAGCCAGAAGAAAATTACCATCAATCGAACCCCAAAATCCGCGCACTCCACCCTGCCGGAAACCCTGAATGGCTTCTGGTCCGAAGGCTTTTATGGCGCGCAGCAGCCGCTCATAAATGCCGGAAATAAATGCAATCGTGCCGCCCGAAACGCCCGGAATCACTTCCGCGATACCCATCGCCGCGCCTTTCAAAAAAACAGGCAGCGCGTTTTTCCAATTGATAGATTCGTTCATTTTGAGAAATTGAAAGGCAAATGTAGAAAACAATTTCAGACAAATATTTCCTTTATCGCATCTCGGCGGGGCCTTCACGGATAAGTTCTGGCGGCATGACCGTGCAATCAATCAGCGCGGAGGGAACGTTGCCTCCCACGCTCCCATCAATGATCATATCTACCTGTTTTTCAAAGAGTTCTGCAATTTCTTCTGGCTCGGTCAGGTATTCGATAAT
>CALMIT010000582.1 GCA_937864255.1 uncultured Saprospiraceae bacterium | reverse complement strand
CTGGGATTTGAGCAAAGTGGACATGGAAGGCTTGAAAGATTCAAAAGCTACTTTCGTTTTCGGTCAGATGAACGAGCCGCCCGGAGCACGTGCGCGTGTGGCTTTGTCGGGTTTGACCGTAGCCGAATACTACCGCGACGGCGACATGAGCGACCCATCAGGCGGTAAAGACATTCTTTTCTTTATTGACAATATTTTCCGTTTTACACAGGCGGGTTCCGAAGTATCGGCGCTTCTCGGTCGTATGCCTTCGGCGGTAGGTTACCAGCCGACGCTGGCTACTGAGATGGGCTTGATGCAGGAGCGTATCACTTCGACCAAACGCGGTTCTATATCCTCCGTACAGGCGGTGTACGTACCGGCTGACGACTTGACCGACCCTGCTCCGGCAACTACTTTTGCCCACCTTGACGCTACGACAGTATTGAGCCGTAAAATTGCGGCGCTCGGTATTTATCCTGCGGTGGATCCGCTCGATTCTACCAGCCGTATCCTCGATCCGCGTATCATCGGCGACGAGCATTACTCTTGTGCACAACGCGTGAAAAATATTTTGCAACGTTATAATGAATTGCAAGACATCATCGCGATCCTCGGTATGGAAGAGTTGAGCGACGAAGACAAACTCGTCGTATTCCGCGCCAGAAAAGTACAGCGTTTCTTGTCGCAGCCTTTCCACGTGGCAGAGCAATTCACCGGTATCCCCGGCGTATTGGTACCGATTGACGAAACGATTCGCGGGTTCAACATGATCATCAACGGCGAGTGCGACGAATACCCGGAAGCTGCTTTCAACCTGAAAGGTACTATTGACGAAGCGATTGCAGCTGGTAAGAAAATGTTGGCGGAAGCCAGGTAATTTTAGAAAAGTGTAAATTTTTATAAAATGCACATTACGGTTTTGACTCCCGATAAAAAGGTGTTTGAAGGCGAAATTACTTCGGTAAAAGTGCCCGGCACACTCGGTCAGTTTCAGGTTTTGAAAAACCACGCGCCTATCGTTTCTTCTTTGCAGGAAGGTGCGGTCGAGATTGTAACTGCTGCCGGCAATTATGATTTTTACGACACGGAAACAGGCACGATTCAAACTGCCAATGTGCCCGGCGCAAAAATCATTTACAAAATATCGGGCGGATTTATAGAAGTCCTCAATAATGAAATTTCGCTGCTTTTGGAAAATATTCTGAAGCGCTAATTTCTTTAAATACAAAAACTGAAAAGGGAAATTGCCATGTGCAGTTTCCCTTTTTGTTTTTTAAAAAATCAAGATAGTTTTTAAACCATTTTTTATTTCATTCAATTTTTATGAAATTCATCCTCAGCTTTTACACTGACCCAATATTTGTCAACTATTTCGAATAGAAAACAATCTACTTATGAGAAACACCACTTACCCTAACCTTTCCGTATCGGAACAAAAAGGCTCTTTTGACGCCGTTCAGTTACTCAGCCGTTATGTACAGTTTCCTTCCGTCAGCGGAAACGAAGAAGCGGCAGGAAGATTTTTCGCGCAGCAATGCCGGCAAAACGGACTTCATCTTCACTTTTTTACGCAGGGCGCCGGACAATTGAATTTTGCCGCCTCGCTTTACCCGCTTGATTGCGGCAAGCCCAATATTGTTTTTTTAAATCACATAGACGTGGTGGAAGGCGGCGACGAGGCTGAATGGTTGCACCCGCCGTTTTCGGGCGTGATTTCTGAGGGGTTTGTCTGGGGGCGGGGTGCGTACGATAACAAAGGGCTGGCAGTGATGCAGTTGTATGCGGTCAGTCGTTTTGTCGAATTGGCAAAAGCCAAAGACCTGCCGTACAATGTAACGCTGCTATCGGTCAGCGGAGAGGAAATTTTCAGCGATCTG
>CALMIT010000581.1 GCA_937864255.1 uncultured Saprospiraceae bacterium | reverse complement strand
AAACAACTCACCCTTTTTCAAAAGCGCCCGCAAAGGTAGAATAAAAAAGATGAAACACCAAAGTGGTTTTAAAAAATTTTTCTATAAAAAAGTGCGGAAAATCAGGCACTTATAATCGCCCCAAAAGCGCATCTGTTTTATTTGAAAAATAGAATTTCGCGCTCGTTTGTCAATTCAAACTTATTGACGCCGGCCGCCTCCGCTGACCAACTTTATTTTTTCTATTAAAAGCCGGGGCAAAGCAATTATCGCCACATCTTTGTCTCAAAATAAAGAAGCCTTCGGGAAAAAATTTCTTCGAAGGCTTTCTGAAAACGGATTTTAAAAGTTCTTTATACTATGTTGTCTGATCAACGAACCAGCAGTTTTTGCGTCAAAGCGCTCTTCCCATCGGTCACTCTGACGAAGTACAATCCTGCCTCTGCAGGCAACTCGTTGAGTTGAATTGCATTCAAACCCCGCGCAGGTTTGAATTGGTAGGTGCGAAGCGTTCGCCCCTGTTGATCAAAAATAGCAACATTGAGCGCCTGAACAGATTCCGTCAAATCAAAAAACATAGTGGTTTGGTTCTGCGCCGGATTCGGCGAAATGCCGAACGACTGAATATTCGAATTTTCGGAAACGGATGAAACGGGGGTCACGTCTGTTTTTTCAAAAACAATCTCGCCGGTCGTTGAGCCGCCGAAAGCCAGAAATGTAATTTTCCAAACTTTCCCGTCGGTTGTTTTTACAAAATAAACCAGGTCCGGCGCCAGCACCCATTCGCTATTATTGGCAAATTCTTTCCAGTCGTAACCGATGACATCCAGCACAGTGCTGAGCGAATCCGCATAATCTTCGTATTTCACAGTGGAAGGATCAATGCCTCTGGCTTCGGCCACTTTTACGCCGAAACCCGACAAAGTACCCGTGACCGGGAAAGGTATAAAAGCGCCTGTGTTGTCTTCAATCGGTGTGATGTATCTGCAAAAAAGCAAGTCCCAGTCTTTTTGTACGCTCGTGATGAAGTCGCCGCTTGCAAAAGAAAAATACGCCAGCGGGCTACCGTCGTGATCGTCTTTGTTGAGCGTTTTTACCACTTCATTGGAGCCGTCAAGATTGGCATAACGGAAAGTGTAGGTTTTTAAAATGATATTTTGAATCTGAAATTTCTTGTAGCTCCTGTCTCTCAAGCGGATCACAAACACTTTGTCGCCTGTCACCTGGTTTGTCATAAAATTGTACTTACCCCAGCCAAAATCAAAGGGGTCGGACGGGCTGCGACTGCTGTTGAAAGCGCCGCCGTAAAGCCAGTCTATTTCATTGTTGTAAAGGCGCTCGCCGATTGCGCTGGTGTCGGTCACGTCGCCCCAAACATTGGTCTCGGCTGCATAAACTTCGACGTCAGGTTGCGGCGCGGCAAAGCTGGTCTTTGAAGATTCGTTGACCAGAATACCGGCGTCTTGCAAACCCACGGTAGTAAAGGCAATATCCCAGGCGGCATTATCAATATTGGTGGTGGCGTCGTCGCTGAGGCGATAAAAAGCCTGCTGAGCGTAGCTGGCGCCGTTGGTCACGCTGATAAAATCCTGCGCGCCGGTTTTCAAAACAAAAGCAAATGCAAAAATTAAAAGTAGGTATGACTTCATAATTCAAGTTTTTAAATTAAAAAAATGCGGAGCAAACCTACTCATGCAAACAAGGATAAAAAAACTTCGGCAGCGCGGTGGGTTGATTTTGACCAAAGATTGACAATCGGGCTATCTGCCCTCCCATTCCATGCCTTTGATTTTGCGGTGAGCGCCGATTTCGCGGATGTGGCTGTGCAAAGTGCCTGCATCCCGGATTTCCAGCAAAGAATAATATGTGAGCGCCATGCCGGACAACAATAATCCAAAACCCAATTTAAAAACGAGAACCGTACAAAAACTTATCAGAATGTCAAAAAAGCCATTTTGAAAATCCTGGTTTTCAAAATCAAAATTCATACTGACTGCCTCCACCACTATGCTGAAAACCGCCGAATCCAAAATCAGGATAAACAATAACACAGTGATAAAAATGATGGCAAACAAACCCAACATCAGCCAAAACGAACTGCCCGCGAGGACCGTCGTGCGACTAAAACTTTGGAACAGTCCGCGATTTTCTATCACCATCGTGTACATCCAGATCATCATAATCGGAAAAATGGTGATGAGCAGCAAAAACATCAAGCCGGAGGGCAAAGTAAAAATGGCGACCAGCCCCAGGCTCGCC
>CALMIT010000580.1 GCA_937864255.1 uncultured Saprospiraceae bacterium | reverse complement strand
AGCCGGACCTTGTCCTCGGCCACTGGATAGAACTTGTAGTTGTTGAACGTGCCGTCGTTGTCGAGCAAAGCTCCCAACTCGTTGGTAAACAAGCCGCTGTTTTCAATAAAACCGCCGCCGCCATTCAAAAAATTGCTGACATTGCTCACATTCGCCGTTAGCGTGAGAATGCCATAATTTTCTACCGGAAAATCAATAACGTAGGGCGTATTAATGGCAGGTTGATTAGGTGATACCGCGGGTATTGTAGCCAATTGACCGCTTACGGGTACTCCATTATTCCAATTTGTAGGCTCAAACCAATTTGTGTTGGTCGCTCCCGTCCAGGTGGTTTGGGCATGCAGGGAGAAAAGTGCAAATAACGACACCACCGCCAGCGCGAGAATCGGTCGCATGGGATTCAAGTTTTGGGTTAAAGAAAGATTCGTTTATATGCTACCCGATACCGGATATGCAGTCGTGTTTTGGTAAGGAAAATGAGGCTGTGAAAACGAGGAAAATAGGAAGTGAAAAACTTTTTCTTAGAGGCAGGTACTTTGGAAGAGAATCAAATGGAATTTCTCAAAGTATCCCGGTTATTTGAATTTTTTTTGGAGACAAACTTTTGTATGTTGGGAAAAAACTGTGCCAGATTTGTCCCGGAGCATTTTTGAAAAAAATACAGTTTATTTTTCCCTGAAAACAAGCGGATCTTTCCGGTAAATTATTTTTACGCACATTTAAAAAAGCATATCAAATGCAAAATCTGTTTCATTTGATTCAAAATTATTGTGAGCAGCATACCTCTCTGCCCGATCAGATGCTGGCAGATTTGGAGCGGGAAACGCATCTGAAAACGCTTTCTCCGCAAATGTTATCGGCGGGTGCGCAGGGAAAATTACTCGAATTTTTGGCCTCGATTATGCGGCCTAAAGCGATACTCGAAATCGGCACGTTTACCGGTTATGCCGCTATTTGTTTGGCGCGCGGACTGGCGCCGGAAGGTGTTTTGCACACCATAGAAGTAAATCCTGAGTTGGAATGGCTTGCCCGAAAATATTTTAAAAAAGCCGGCCTTGATGAAAAAATAAAACTTCACATCGGTGATGCCGCGGGCATCATTCCAAATTTTCCGGACGAAAATTTTGACTTAATCCTGATTGATGCCGGCAAACAACAAAATGAACTTTACTATGAAATGTGTCTGCCAAAACTAAAAGCAGGCGGCTTTATTTTGGTGGATAATGTACTTTGGAGCGGCAAGGTGGTGCAAAATGCAAAAGACGCAGACACAAAATTAATTCGGGCATTTAATGCAAAAATCCAGACCGATGAAAGGGTAGAAAACCTGATGCTTCCGATACGCGACGGCTTATTTCTGATTAGAAAAAAATAGAAGTTATCAACCCGGCATCACGGCGATACATTTCAATTCGATGGCAATGGGCGTGGGCAGCGCATCAATCCCAACCGTTGTGCGGCAAGGTTGATTTTCTTTAAAATACTCGGCATAAACGCGGTTATATGTAGAAAAATCTCTTTGCATATCCGTCAGAAAAACAGTGACATCTGCCAGGTTTTCCCATCTCGCGCCGGCATCTTCCAATACCCGTCTTACATTCTGAAAAACGCTGTGGCATTGTGCTTCAAAGTCAAACTCCGTGAAGTTTCCACTCGCGCTTCTTTTTAATCCGAGTACCTTGTCGGTTTCCGGATCGCGTGGGCTTATGCCGGATAAAAATAAAAAATTGCCTTCCCGCCTGGCGT
>CALMIT010000579.1 GCA_937864255.1 uncultured Saprospiraceae bacterium | reverse complement strand
GAAAGGCTTTAAGACAAAGGCTTGAACGATTTTAAAAATATAGTTTGTAACCAACCCCCGCATTGAATATTTCCCCCGCCCTTTGAGTCTAATTTTTTTGACAACCACCAAACAGCATTTGTTATGAAAAATCTGTTTACAGTCCTTGCTATCGTATGCTCCTTCATGTGGACGAGCCGGGAAGTTAGTGCACAGGTAAAATTTCGAATCGGAATCATGCCCGATAAGGTCACGTACCAGGTTTTCCTGCGACCCGACACGACCTGGGCGCCGCCATTCAATAGTACGGTTTCGTCTCAGTTGAGTCTTAGAGTGCCGACGGGCGGTTTTCAGGCCAACAACGTCGCGTCCAACAAAGGAAGCTGGAAAAAAGCGGTGCATGTTATCGCGCCTTCGGAAGCGCCCGATTATGATTATTTATCTTTTTCACTTTCCCTGCCAACCAATGACATTAGCTACTCAAAGGGTACGGAAGTGCTTTTGTTTACTTTCCAAAACACAGGCAACTGCACGGGTGAAATAAAATTTATAGATAATCAAACCGACCCTTTCCTTCCGCCCAACTCACAAAATGTTAATGTGGGTAATCAAATTACCGTGGCAGGCGCCGGACCCGGCGTCAACGCGTATGCCGGACCCTACTATATTGGCGGCTACAACTGCCTGACTGCAACGGCAGGCTGCGGTATCACTTACAATGGAATAGATTACGGCTCGCCCACCACCTGTGGCGCTGCCGACGGTTATATAGAAATATTTGCCACTACCGATCTAGGGCTTCCATTACAATACAGCATAGATAATGGGCAGTCATGGCAAAGCAGTCCTCTTTTTACCGGTCTGGTATCGGGCGCTTATCGTGTCAGAATTAGAGACGTGGCGGCACTTTGTCTTGAAAATGTGGGCGTGGTAGAACTCCCGGGTCCGCTGGCAGCAGCTATTTTGGACATACCCGTACGTCAACCGGATTGTGGTCAAACAAATGGAAGAATTTCCATCATCGCTTTTAACGAGCATAATGACGCGCTCGAATACTCGATTGACAATGGTCAGACCTGGCAGCCGGACAGCGTATTTACCAACCTGGCGCCGGGTACATATAATTTGCAGGTACGCAATCTTGTAAATGGTTGCGCAAGCGACGTGGGGCAAATTACATTGGTGGATTGCCCGCCGACGCGTTGTTTGGTATATTATGAACTGGATTTGTTGCCGGACGGACGTTACCAGGTGGCGCTATTGAGCGATACGACCTGGGCATTCCCGCAAAATATTACCAGCAGTATGCAGATTACTTTGAAAGTGCCCGCCGGCAGTCTTACCATCGGCGACTGGCGCAACGAAGTACCAAACGTGACTTTTGATGTTAGCGGCGTTTCACAAACACCTGCCGAAGCGCCTGATTACGATTATTATACAATAGGATTGACTACGCCCGGAACCGGCGGAATCAATTATCGAAAAGGTTTGAAATTGCCTCTGTTCAGCTTTGCGAACGAAGGCGTTTGCTCGGGAGATTCATTATTCCTGATGGAAAATGACGATCCTTTCCTGCCGCCCAACAGCCTGAACGCCAATGTCGGACAGCAAATCACCGTATTTGGCGGCGGACCCGATTTGGAAGTTTGTTTGAATGAAAATAAAGGTGCGCCGTGTATCAAAACGCCTGTAAAATGTTTGGCTGAATTTGAACTCAGCAGACTCGCCGACGGAAAATTCCAGGTGGCAATGACGCCGGATACTGCTTTTTCAGGCAATAGCGGCCGTACGACGCTTTTGCGTACGACGATAAAAGTACCCACGGGCGGCTTTGATGCGGGCAATTTGACCAGCCTGATTTCCGGCGTGAATTTCACCATCAATGGCGTGAACAGATCGCCCAACGAAGCACCGGATTACGATTATTTCAATTTTGAATTGGTCAATATTGGTACGAACCTCATTCCGTACGTGAAAGGTCAGAAAGTACCGCTTTTCACTTTTGAAAATACGGGAAGCTGCACGGGCGATTCGATTGCTATCATGGATCCTTTGACAGATCCTTTTAAAATGCCGAACTCGCTGGCAGCAACGGTGGGACTGAATTTGAAAATTTCGGGATATGGCGTGGACGATGTGCCGGTTTGTTATGTGGTACAACCCAACACCGATTGTCCGAATTTTGATATAAAACGAGATACGATTTATGTGACCATACCGACCGGATCGGATACCAGAGAGTGCATTCAGTCCGTAATTGATTTGCCGAACTCGATTGGCTCGGCAACCCTTTGCGGAAATGGAGCCGATGTTAATGCGGTAGTAGCTGACGGCAGCGACTGTGTTGACCTTCAACCGGGAGGCGATTTTCACACCACGAATGTAATATGTGTGATTCATTGTGACGCTAATCTCCCCGGTGTGTGCGATACGA
>CALMIT010000578.1 GCA_937864255.1 uncultured Saprospiraceae bacterium | reverse complement strand
AACGGGATGTTCCTGATCTTTCAAATCCACGATGTATTCTATCAGACCTTCGGTTGAAGCCGGAAAATCATTTTTGCGCACGTACACACCTTCCAAAAAATACCAGATCATTTGTGCTGTCAACTGCGCGGTCAAGCCCGTTTTGTCTTTTTTGGCATCCATGCCGTAAATACCAAACGAGCGCATTTTGTCGCTAAATCCGGCATATCTGCACACCTGGCAGGCTTCTTCTCCAAAAAAACCATTGGGGCTGGGAAATTCCTGAGCCGGGGCTTCGGCAGCTTTGAGGGCAGAGAGGTGAAAAGTCAGGCAATCGGCGTCGCGGATGAAAGGTTCTACCTGCGTGATGTCTTCCCTGATTTTTCCAAAACGCAGATAGTCAAAATGTCTTTTTTCCAGCACGTTCAAAATGCTCGGGTCGGTGAAGTGAGACTGAAAGCCGATAGCCGAAAAATGAAACAAGCCCGTGCGGCGGTTTTTAAAAATCTGATTCAGCAAACCCTCATGGGATTCTTCTTCGGTCACATAACGAATGCGCTCATCCACCGAAGCCATATTTACCGAAGACTGTACGGCTTTGTGTGCGTAAAACTGGCTCAGCATCAATTGCTCCCCGCCGCCTATCAAAACCGGAATCACGCCGCCTTCCAAAAGTTCCTGCAAAATCGGCGCAATGAAATTTTCCTCGTTTTTACGGACATTTCCGAGGTCGTACAGTTTCAAGTTTTTAAAAGGAAAAGCTAACTCGTACAGGTGTTTGCGCACAGCGTTCGCATTTTCGCCATCAAGCCCCAACAGCGCTACGCTGCCTTTCGGCAATTTCGGAATTTCCTTTTTAAACGGGATTACGTTGCTGCCTGCCTGGTGTGGGGCATATTTAAAATGCTTGAATTTGGCGGCGCTTACAGGGTACAACCAACTTTCCAACATAGGCGAAATCGTTTTCGGCAAAAGTAAATGATTCGTTTGAAGAAATAACCTGATTATCAAAAACCGGGGCATTTTTGAACGAAGCACAATTCCCAAAATAATTTAGAAACATATCCGGCAGGTCATTCGCAAAACGCTCAAAATTTTACCTTTGCGGCGCTCATTTTTAAAATAATCGTCCGACCAAAATAAAACCGCACATGGAAAAATTATTGCAAAAATTTAAAGACAAACAACCCGAGATTACTTTCGAGTGGCATGATGAAGAAACCGGCGCCGAAGGCTGGATTGTGATCAATTCGCTCCGCAACGGCGCTGCCGGCGGCGGCACACGTATGCGCCTCGGGCTGACAAAAGACGAGGTGACTTCGCTGGCAAAGGTAATGGAAATAAAATTTTCGGTATGCGGACCCGACATCGGCGGCGCAAAATCAGGAATAAACTTTGACCCCAACGACCCGCGCCGGTTTGAAGTGTTGAAAAAATGGTACAAAGTGGCTTTTCCTATTTTGAAAAATTATTACGGTACGGGCGGCGATTTAAACGTGGACGAACTCAAAGACGTCATTCCGATCACCGAAGATCTCGGTCTTTGGCATCCGCAGGAAGGTATCGTCAACGGACACTTTCACTCTATCAAAGGCGATAAAATAAAGATTGTGGGACAGTTGAGACACGGCTGTGCAAAAATCGTGGAAGACCCGGCCTTCGTACCACAGTCTGCCGAAAAATTTGCCGTAGCTGATTTGATCACCGGTTTTGGCGTAGCCGAATCGGTCAAGCATTATTACCAGCTTTTTAAAAATCAGGACATTCGCGACAAGCGTACCATTATTCAAGGCTGGGGCAACGTGGCGGCGGCGGCGGGCTATTATCTGGCGCAGTCGGGTGCAAAAATTGTGGGCATCATTGATCGCGAAGGCGGTTTGATAAAGCCGGAGGGTTTTGCTTTCAGAGAAATTGAAAAATTGTTTACAGATAAAAAGGGCAATAAACTGAGTAGCCCTGATATGCTTTCTTTTGCAGAAACCAACGAGAAAATCTGGGACGTCGGGGCGGAAATTTTCATTCCCGGCGCTGCTTCCAAACTGGTGAGCAGAGACCAGGTGGAGCGTATGATACAAAAAGGGCTGGAAGTAATTTCATGCGGCGCAAACGTACCTTTTGTGGACGACGGAATATTTTTTGGACCGACGGCGGAATACACGGACAGCAAAATCAGCCTGATACCTGATTTTATTGCAAACTGCGGGATGGCGCGCGTATTTGCTTATCTGATGCAGCCTGACGTGGAAATGACTGACCAGGCGATATTCAACGACGTTTCAGAAATCATTCGCAATGCGCTCGAACAAATACAAAAAACTGAGGGTTCAGGAAAAAGAATATCGGAGACAGGACTAACCCGGTCTTTGCAAAAGCTCATGTCCTGAAAGCCAAAAAACGAAATAGTGTTAAATGGGAAATTATAAACTTCTTAAAAACAATGCGCATTTAGTTTTTTGACAAAAAAGAATGATATTTGGGAAACTACACTCAAAAATTTAAGTGCAGCAACATTTGTAAGCTGTACTTCTAAAAAATAGATTTGTGTGTGGCGGTTCTTTTAAAAAATCTTTAACACCGCTTTGGAAAGGTCATATCCATGAAAAAAAATTTGCCTCTTATTTTTCTATTCCTCTGTTGCCAGATGGCAATATTTGCTCAGACAAATCCTTCGCCCCTGGAAGCCGAAGCGAATGCGGCTGCATCAGGCACTCAAAAAGATATGTGGGAATTGGGTCTTAATGCCGGACATTTTATGTCTATCGGCGACCTTGATTTTGACCCGAGTTTTGCCGTCGGTTTGCATGTAAGAAAAGCTTTGGATTATGTCTTCTCACTTCGCCTGGATTTGCAATACGGCATTTTAAAAGGTGGAAATGACAATCACCCAATCTCGGATTATACCACTACTTTAATGGGCGGAACAATCCAGGGAGTCGCCTCGCTCAACAACCTGAAATGGAGCAACAAACCCCGGAAAACAAATATCTACATCTTCGCAGGCCTCGGTATGAATAATTTCAAAGTAGAATATAACGAAGGACTGCCCGGCGAAGGCTCATATCCTTCAGAGTGGAACGCCTGTGCGGATTTTGGCGCCGGAATAGCCTTCAAGATTTCTCCGAAATTCAATATCGGCATTGAGCATAAAGCGGGTATGGTGTTCGGCGGCAGAGCCGACTTGGTAGATGCCTGGGACAACAAAAATTTTAACAGAACTTCCTTCCGCGATGTGCTGCATTACAGCAATATCCGCCTCAATTTCAACCTTGGAAAATCGGATTCAAAAACGGAGCCGCTTTATTGGGTAAACCCGATGGACGCTGTGATGTCCGATATTACCGAACTAAAAGCCCGTCCGAAATTGGATTTGACAGACACCGACAACGACGGCGTGATAGATATGCTTGACCAGGACAACAACACCCCCGAAGGCGCTCCCGTGAATGCAAAAGGTATAGCCCTCGACAGCGACGGCGACGGCATTAAAGATTATGAAGATAAAGAGCCGTTTTCGCCTCCGGGCTACACGATTAATTCGGAAGGCGTAAGCCAGGCGCCCGAATATATGACCGAAAAGAAAGTAAATGACCTCATAGACGCCCGCCTCAGAGAGTACGAACTTAGCGAAGCCGCCGACAACTCTGCCAGCAGAGGCGGTTGGTTTTTGCCGATGATACATTTTGAAATGAACAGCTCCAAGCTTAGAAAAACGGACTACGCGGCGCTGGCTAATGTGGCTTATGTGATGAAAGAAAATCCGGGATTACGGATATTGGTAACGGGCTACACCGACCAGACTGCGTCGGAAGAATACAATGCTATGTTAAGTTACAACCGCGCGAAAGCAGCCATTGATTTTCTGGTCAGCACGCATGGCATTAATCGCGAAAATTTGGTACTAAACTACGGCGGTGAAAAAGAAAACCTCGTTCCGACAGCGAATGCCAGTTTGATGAACCGGCGGGTAGAATTTAAAATTGCCAAAAATGAAACCGAGATGGAAGCGCCCGGTAACGTAAAAACACCCGAAAGCAATTTTAAAGGAAATAAAGACGCGGGGTATTAATTTTTATTCCTGCTAATCAATAAAAAGTACAAAAGGGGCGCGGCTATAGCCGACGCCCCTTTTGCATTTATAACACGCATTGCAAACCTGTAAGCCGGATTTTGTGCTGCCGAAAAATCGGAGTCTCTATCATTTATCTAGTTTTTCCGTCATCGGAAAAATCTATCTGCCTACCCTTCACGGCCCCGTTTTCAAAAGAAAACAGAATTAAACGAGCAGCCTAATTTTTTCTCGCGACTCCGAAAAGCCGAAAGAAAAAACCGTGATATATATGGCATTTCAACCCACAAGGTTTGTCCGCCCGCACAGTTGCCTGCGCGAACCGTGCGCTCTTACCGCACGTTTTCACCTTTACCGCGCGCCTAAGCCCGCGGAAGTATAGTCTCTGTGACACTTTCTGTACCGTTTTCATTTCTAAAAACAGCCCCAGCCATTAACTGGTGTGGTGCTCTGCGTTGTCCGGACTTTCCTCATTTTCGCCAGAGCGAAACCGCGATAGAGCGGTCTGCAATGCTTTTCTTACGCGCTTTTTAATGCCGAAACTTTTTCCGGCATTTTGTAAAAAGCGACCTTCTTTTCAAATATTCTTTTTTATAATGAATACCTTTGCAAAATTACCATTAATTAAATTTACTTTGCAAAGGTAAGCTGCTAATGCACAATTCGAGGGTGTTAAAAGTTTCATTTACTGCTCCTTACGAATTAAAATCCTGAACAATCCATGAAAAAGCCGCTTGGCATTGCGACTACCCTCTTTTTTGTTTTTTTCATTTTTGCCCTCGTTTATGAAGGCTGTGATCATGAAAAAGCCAATATGCTCGGTTATGCAAAAGACATCGAGCGTTCGCTTCACAAGCAGGAAAAAGAAATAGCCGAAATTTTCTCCAACTCGCGGCGCATCTGGGTAGAAACCTTCGAACCCGGCAAAATAGACAATCATCAGGATCTGGCTTTTTTGGAAAACCTGAAAGGCTTGTCTGAAAAACCTTTCAGCATTCTTTTTTACCTGGAAGATTCGCTCGTTTTCTGGAATCAGAATATTGTCATCCCTCCGAAAGAAATTATCGCCGCCCTGCCAAAAGATCAAAAAGAAACAGGCAAGCTGATAAAACTTTCAAACGGGTATTACGAAATCATGAGCCAGCCTTTTGATCCCGTCGGCAAAGACATCAGGATGGTGGTGGCTTTGATACCTATCAAAAATGCTTTCAAACTGGAAAGCCGGTACCTGGAAAACTGGTTTGTTTTTGACCACTCAATTCCCCACGAGGTAGAGATTTCTATCGAAAAAACTGATTTCCCCGTCAGAAATTATGTGGAGAAAAAGCCCTTGTTTTATCTATCGGCGGCGGGGCGCTTCAAGGATATTCCGCATCAAAAAACACTGCTGATCATTTACCTGATTAGTTTTTTGTGTTTTGCCGTGGTGCTGAACGAACTCGCCAGAGCTATCGTAAAAAAATACCGCCCCTGGTGGGGCGCCGCCTTTTTAATTGCAGTCATCGCATTGATGCGCGCATTCAGTCTGCAGTGGAACTTTACGGAAAAATTTGACAGTCTCGCCATTTTTAATAATACTTTCAACACAAAAGTGCTCAATTATTCATTGGGCGATTTGTTGATAGATATTCTGTTGTTGCTTTGGTTGATGGTGTTTTTTCACCGCGAATTCAAAGTCAAACAGTTTGTCAATATTTCTACTCCCTGGCAGTTTTTTCTGACTACGCTCAATTATTTTTCAATCGTTTTGGGCATTTTGATGGTGACCAGCGTATTTAAAAGCCTGGTCATGGATTCGGGCATCACCTTCGATTTTGACAATGTTTTTCAGTTGGATGTGTATAGCATTCTGTCCATTTTCGGAGTCATCTTTTTGATGTTTGCGCTTTTCCTTTTTAGCCACAGGATGATGCTCACGATTCAAAAAATCGGGCTTTCCAAAAGACTCCGCTTATTGTCGCTGCTGTCGTCACTGCTCATCGCCGTCCCTGTGATGCTGCTGACAGATCTGGGACTTCCATTTACCCGCATCATTATGGTGGCGTCTTTGTACCTGCTTTTGTTTGATTTGTACATAGACGAGCAGCGGCCTTCATTGGTGTGGCTGGGTACCTGGCTGGTTTTTTTCGCTTCTTTTGCCGCTGTTTTGCTGTTCAAATATAATGAAGACAAAGACCTCGTCACTCGGCTGGAGTATGCCAAAGAGCTGGCAAAATGGGAAGACCCGTACGCCGAAGAGGAATTTGACCGGCTCACTTCGGTATTGGAGGAAGACCCGCTGATCGTCAAATTGTTATTTTCAGACAGCCTGCAAAGAGCAGCGAGTTTGAAACAGTTGGAAAAGCAAATTGACAATGTTTATTCGAATCATAGTTACCTTTTCAATATTTACTCATATAGTTTCGCCATTGAAGCCGCAGGTGATACGACA
>CALMIT010000577.1 GCA_937864255.1 uncultured Saprospiraceae bacterium | reverse complement strand
TCTGGTGATGAGCGCCGACGACGGTGACAAAGGCGTCAACGTATTCCTCAGCCGCGAAGAAACTTACGCCGACATCAGCCCGATGCGGCTTGACAGCAACGGCGTATCTGCTTTCATTTCAATCATGCGCGGTTGCGACAATATGTGCTCGTTTTGTGTGGTGCCGTTTACACGGGGGCGGGAGCGCAGTCGCGAGCCATTCAGCATCGCCGCCGAAGCGCGCGATTTATTTGAAAAAGGCTACCGCGAAGTCACCCTGCTCGGTCAAAATGTGGACAGTTACAAATGGGAAAATCCTGAAACGGGAGAGAAAGTAAATTTTGCCGATTTGTTGGAAATGACGGCGCTGGTGCACCCGGATTTGCGCGTCCGTTTTTCTACTTCGCACCCGAAAGACATCACCGACGAGGTGCTGTTCACGATGAAAAAATACAAGAACATTTGCAAATACATACACCTTCCGGTTCAGTCGGGCAACAGCCGCGTTTTGGAGGTGATGAACTGTACCTACGACCGCGAGTGGTACATTGGCAAAGTCAACCGCATTTATGAAATCATGCCCGAATGCGCCATTTCCAGCGACATTATCGCCGGATTTTGTACCGAAACAGAAGAGGAACACGCCGACACGCTGAGCATGATTGAATTTGCAAAATATTCGATGAGCTACATGTTTGCGTATTCGGAAAGGCCCGGCACGATGGCGGCGCGCAAATACGCCGACGACATTCCCGACGAAGTAAAAAAACGCCGGCTCAACGAAATTATCCGCCTGCAAAACCAGGTGTCGTTTCAACACAATAAAAATGACATTGGCAAAACCTTCGAAGTGCTGATAGAAGGCGATTCCAAAAAATCGGAGGCTGAATTTAAAGGGCGCAACAGCCAGAATAAAATGATTGTTTTTCCGAAAAAACCGGGATTAAAGCCCGGCGATTACGTGCAGGTAAAAGTGAAAGAAGCGACCAGCGCCACACTGATCGGCGAAATCGCCTGAATCCTGCGGTAAAATCTGTGAGAAAGCATAACCATGAATCAAAATTTGCAATCCATAAAACAGCGGTTCGGCATTATCGGCCGGTCGGAGTTGCTTGACCGGGCGCTCGACACGGCGGTGCGCGTAGCCAATACCGAACTCAGCGTGTTGATAACGGGCGAAAGCGGCGTAGGAAAGGAAGTTTTTTCAAAAATCATCCACCAACTCAGCGCCCGCAAACACAATAACTTTATCGCCGTGAACTGCGGCGCCATTCCCGCCGGCACTATCAATTCCGAACTTTTCGGGCATGAAAAGGGCGCTTTCACCGGCGCGGTGAACGAGCGTAAAGGTTACTTTGAAACGGTGGACGGCGGTACCATTTTCCTGGACGAAATAGGCGACATGCCGCTCGATACGCAGGCTTTTTTGCTGCGCATTCTGGAATCTGGCGAGTTTTTGCGCGTCGGTTCTTCCAAAGTTTTAAAAACTGACGTGCGCGTCATTGCTGCCACGAACGTGGATTTGATGGAAAAAATACGACGCGGGAAATTTCGCGAAGATTTGTATTACCGGCTCAACACGGTTCCGATTCACCTGCCTTCGCTGCGCCAGCGTACCGAAGATATTCCGATTTTATTCAGAAAATTTACGATTGATTTTTCAGAAAAGTATCGCACCAACCCGGTACAACTGGACGAGCGCGCGGTGCTGATCTTGCAGGCTTACAACTGGCCGGGCAATATTCGAGAGTTGAAAAATATGGCGGAGCAGCTTTCGGTGCTTTCCGAGGAACGCATCGTGGACGCGGAAATGCTGGTGCAATATTTTCCGCAACTACTGCGCAGAAACCTGCCGGCAGCTTTATCGGCGAATAATGCGGGCGAAAGTTTCCAGGAGCGCGAAATTTTGTACAAAGTGCTTTTCGACATGAAAGCCGACCTCACCGATCTGAAAAACCTGGTTTTTGAACTTATCCGCGCCAATGATCTCAGCGTGCCCAACCCGGATCAGATGAAAACGTTTGAGCCGTCTGCTTATCGCGCTTTGCAGCCGCCGACAGGCAGCGATTATGAAGGCATTCCGGCACATTATTTTGAATCAAAAAATGAAAACGGGCCGGTGCGGCCGATCATTTTGGAGCACGGACAAAGCAGGGATTTTGACAAAATGG
>CALMIT010000576.1 GCA_937864255.1 uncultured Saprospiraceae bacterium | reverse complement strand
CAACAATTTGACGGAACTCAGGAAAAACTAATCGATAAGACCGCCTCCATTCGCCAATCCACCACCATCACTATGTCGCCCGACGACCGCTTTTTCCTGCTCGAATTTGTGCTCCTGACTTTCGACAACACAGACAAAATACAATACGCCTACCTCGTGGAGGGCGCGGACAAAGACTGGATTTATCAAAAAGAAAGCTCGCTGCGTTTCAGCCGCCTGCCTTATGGAAATCACATTTTGCGCGTAAAAGGACAAACCGCCAGCGGTCTGTGGTCGCAAAACGAATTGCGCTTGACCGTGCGGGTACTGAAGCCTTTTTATATCCAAACCTGGTTTCTCGTCACACTCGGCGTTTTGGTTTTTGCGGGCAGTTTCACCTTGTACCGCTGGCGCGTGAGCAGCCTGCAAAACCGACAGACAGAACTGGAAAAAATCGTCAAAGAAAGAACCAGCAAAATAGAAGCCGACAAAATGATCATCGAAGAACAGGCGGAAGAGTTAAAGTCTTTGGAAAAGCTCAAATCGCGCTTCTTCGCCAATGTCAGCCATGAATTGCGCACGCCGCTCACGCTCATGCTCGGCCCGGTCAATTCCCTGATAAAAAAGAAAAAAGACGGAGAAGAAAAAAGGCTGCTCGAATTCATACACCGCAACGCCCGCCAGCTTCAAAAACTGATCAATGAAATCCTGGATTTGTCAAAACTGGAAAACAACAAGCTGGAAGTAATCGAAGAACCGGTAGTATTTTATAACTATCTGAAAGATCTGTTGTCGCAATTTCATTCGCTCGGGCAGGCTACCATCGTTTTTGATTTCCGGGCAAACCGCAAGGCGGAAATTATGCTGGATACGAAAAAGTTTGAAAAAATCATCTATAATTTTTTATCCAACGCGCTCAAATTTACGTCTCCGGACGGCCGCGTAAAATTGATCATTGCAGAAACGCCGGACACACTGAAAATCAGCGTAACCGACACCGGCAGGGGCATTCACCCCAACGACTTCCCGTATATTTTTGACCGCTTTTATCAGTCCAATCAACCCGATGCGCCCACGGAAGGCGGCACGGGCATCGGACTTTCGCTGGTAAAAGAGCTGGCGGAATTATTGGGTGGAAAAGTGTGGGCGGAGAGCGAATGGGGCAAAGGCAGCACCTTTTACTTCGAGATTTCGAAAAAAATAGCAGGCGAAAATAAAGACCCCGTTTTATCAGAAACTGCGTCGCCGGAAATCATTATCCCCGAAGAAAACGCAACGCCGCTGCCAATTGCGGAAGCGCAAAATTCTGCCCAATCCCCTCAAGCGTATCAGGAAGAACGCCCCACCCTGCTGGTGGTCGAAGACAACCCGGATTTGCGCGCTTATTTGCAATACGTCCTTTCGGATTATCAGGTGCTGACTGCCGAAAACGGTATGGCCGCACTGGAATGTCTGGTTCAAAATCCGGATTGCCAGTTGATTATCAGCGACCTGATGATGCCCGTGATGAACGGTTTTGAATTTTTGGAAACGGCAAAATCCGACGACCGCTGGCGGTCTCTGCCTTTCATCATGCTGACCGCAAAGGTGAACATTCACGACAAACTCAAAGCCCTGCGCATCGGCGTGGGCGATTACCTCACCAAACCATTTGAAGAGGAAGAACTGAAAGTGCGGATCGAAAATTTGCTCCGCAACTACCACGAACGAGCAGGCATGAGAGAATCCGCCGAATTGGTAAACGATGAAGAACCTCCGGTGGAGGAAGTAGATAAAAACCAGGTGACGGAGCAGGATTCCGCCTGGCTGGAAACGCTGGAAAGCCTGCTGCGCGAAGAAGTACAAAACGACCTTTTATCGGTCAATTGGATGGCCAATAAAATGTACATGAGCGAACGCCAGCTACTGCGCCGGCTCAAAATACTCACGGGTCTGAATCCCAGCCAATACAT
>CALMIT010000575.1 GCA_937864255.1 uncultured Saprospiraceae bacterium | reverse complement strand
ATGGTGGGCGCGCCGCCGTCTTCGATCGGTTCTTTTGGCGCAGATACGGACAATTGGGTGTGGCCGCGCCATTCGGCGGATTTCAGCATTTTCAGAATTTACGCAGGCAAAGACAACATGCCCGCTGCATACTCGCCCGACAATGTGCCTTTCAAGCCAAAACATTTTTTGCCGATTTCCATGGATGGCGTAAAGGAAGGCGATTTTACGATGGTTTTCGGATTTCCGGGGCGCACGAGCGAGTATTTGAGTTCTTTTGCGGTGCAACAGGTTGCCGATGTTTTGGACCCGGCGCGCATCGCCATTCGCGACCGCGCTTTGAAAATTCAGGATGCGGCAATGCGCGCCAATCCCGAAGTGAAAATTCAGTACGCCAGCAAATATGCCCGCATTGCAAATTATTGGAAAAAATGGCAGGGCGAAGTTTTGGGTTTGAAAAAATCCAAGGCAGTAAAAAAGAAACAGGATTATGAAAAAGAATTCGGCAAACGCGTGGCAGCGAATAAACAATGGTCGGCAGATTATGGGCGCATTTTGCCTGATCTGGAAATGTTGCACCAAAAAATAGAACCTTACGCCAAAGCGCGGGAAATTTATATTGAAGTGGCGCTCCGAAATTCGGAAATACTCGGCATGGTAAATCAATTGCCTGCACTCGAATCCACGCTTTCAAATAATGGCGAAGCAGCTTTTTTGCAAAAGAAAAGCGAGATGTGGAACAAATTGAAAGGCTTTTACAAAAACTACCGCGTCGAAATAGACCGGAAAGTTTTTGAAGAATTGATCCGCTACTATTTTGAAAATCTGGATGCGCAATTTGTCCCCGATTATCTCCGCGAAGAAGTGAGGGCGGCGGGCAAAGACTTTGGCGTTTTGACCGGTAAAATGTTCGATAAAAGCATTTTTACGGATGCTGCAAAAATGGAAGCCTTGTTCGCCGAGTCGCCGGAAAATATTCTGACGGCATTCAAAAAAGAACCGCTCTATCAACTTTCAACGGCACTTTCAGCCAATTACAAATCCGCCATTGTGCCTTTTTACGAAGAATTGAATACGCAGATTGAAAAATTGCAGCGCACGTACATGAAAGCGCAAATGGAAGTTTTTTCCGAAAAAACTTTTTACCCTGACGCCAACAGCACCCTCCGGCTTACTTACGGAAAGGTGCAGGGCTACCAGCCTCGCGACGCCATTTCCTATCATTTTCAAACTTACCTGGACGGAGTGATGGAAAAATATGTACCGGGCGATTATGAATTTGACGTGCCCGCGAAGTTGATTAAATTGTACGAAAAGAAAGACTATGGGCGCTACGGCGAAAACGGCAAGATGCCGGTTTGTTTCATCGGCTCCAATCACACGACGGGCGGCAACAGCGGCAGCCCGGCTATTGATGCTTCCGGAAATTTGATAGGTCTGAATTTCGACCGGGTGTGGGAAGGCACGATGAGCGATATTAATTATGACCCGTCTATTTGCCGCAATATCATGGTGGATATTCGCTACATTTTATTTTTGATTGACAAATTTGCCGGGGCTGGTCATCTGGTGGACGAGATGAAACTGGTGCATCCGAAATCGGGCGCTGTGAAAAATACAATAAAAAAGAGTCACTGATTTTTCAATTTTGAAAATGACATTTTATGAAAATAGCTTTGATCGGCTACGGGAAAATGGGAAAAACTATCGAAAACATTGCGCTGAACAATGGCGATGAGGTGGTTTTGAAAATCGGACAGGCGAACAGGAATGAACTGAATGTGGAAAATTTGCGCAAAGCAGATGTCGCCATTGAATTCACCCGCCCGGAGTTTGCTTATGAAAATATTCTGCACTGTCTGATCGCCGGAGTGCCTGTGCTGAGCGGCACAACAGGCTGGACGGATAAACTCGTTGCCGCGAAAAAATTTTGCAAAGAACGGGACGGCGCA
>CALMIT010000574.1 GCA_937864255.1 uncultured Saprospiraceae bacterium | reverse complement strand
TTTCCATACCAAATTTGTCGGACGATTTTTACCGATTCATCTGGGATGGGCGGATTTGGCAATCCGGACAAAATCCTTTTGACCACTTGCCAAGCTATTTTTTGGAGGAACAAAACAGGTTGCCCGGGCTGGACGCCGGGCTTTTTTCACGACTCAATTCGCCGGCGTATTTTACCATTTATCCGCCTGTTTGCCAGTTTTTTTTCGCGATTTCGGGCTGGTTTGGCGGAGGCATTTACCCGCCGTTGATTTTTTTAAAAATAGTCGTTGTAAGTTTTGAAGTCGCCACGATTTTCCTGTTTCCCAAAGTTTTAAAATTATACGGCGCAAAGCCGGAGCGTAGTCTTTTGTATGTGCTTAATCCATTGATTATCATAGAAGTAAGTGGAAATTTGCACTTCGAGGGCGTGATGATTTTTTTCCTTTTAGCCGCACTTTTTATGCTTAAAAAAGGGAAGATTTTTGCCACAGCCGCACTGTTTTCACTTTCCGTAGCAACTAAATTAATACCACTTATTTTTCTTCTTTTTTTGCCGCGACGACTGGGTTTTATGCAGTCCTTCCGTTTTTTTTCTGTGCTTGGAATCATGCTCGCGCTACTCTTCCTGCCGATCTTCAGCGCCGTTTTTTTGAAAAATTTCGGCGACAGCCTGGATCTGTATTTTAGAAAATTCGAGTTCAATGCGAGTGTTTATTATCTGCTTCGCTGGCTGGGTTTTCAGTGGAAAGGTTACAATCTGATTGCGGTTATCGGGCCGTTTTTGGCATTTTGTACGTTCGGGCTTATTGCGGGCAGAGCCGCTTTTGAAAAAATAAAAGATGATGTTTTAAATAGTCTCCCGCTTTCCATGCTTTTTGCTGCGACTGTTTATTTGTTTTTTGCTACCACCGTGCATCCCTGGTATGTGACGCTGCCGCTGGCGCTTTGTCTTTTTACCAACTACCGTTTTCCTGTTTTGTGGTCAGGACTTGCCATACTTTCTTATGCGGCGTATTCACAGACGCCTTTCCGGGAAAATTTGTGGCTGACGGCATTCGAATACAGCGCAGTTTTCGGCTTTTTAATTTGGGAAATAATGCGTGAGCACCGCGCTGCCGTTCAGACTTCACTCGGGGACATACCAAAATAATCTTTGAAACATTTTGCAAAATATGCCGGCGAATTGAAGCCGGTCATGTAAGCAATCTCGGAAGCATTGCCGGCTTTTCTTTCGAGCAGCGCCCTGGCTTTTTCGAGGCGCATATTGCGGATAATTTCGTTGGGCGCAAAATTGGTCAGTGCTTTGAGCTTGCGGTGCAACTGACTCCGGCTCATGCCGATTTCGCCGCTGAGTTCGACGACGCCAAAAAGTTCGTCTTCGATATTTGCGTTAATTACCTCTTTTACTTTTTTCAAAAAAAGTGCGTCCGTACTTTCTTCGTCCACGTTTGCCGGCGCAAAAACATTAAACGCCTGCCGGTATCTGGTTTGCAGCGTTTTTCTCTGCGCGATAAGATTGGCCACTCTCACATTCAGTTCTTCCGCGTCGAATGGTTTGACAAGATAGTCGTCGGCGCCGGTACTGAGTCCTTCCAGTTTTTCTGTTTGCCCGGCTTTGGCGGTCAACATGATGATGGGTATGTGGCTGGTTTTTTCGTTGATTTTCAATTGTTTACAAAATTCCAGCCCGTCCATTTCGGGCATCATAATGTCGCTGATAATTAAATCCGGAATAACTTCGACGGCTTTTTCAAAACCCTTTTTGCCATTTTCGGCTTCTATGATTTGGTAATTTTCCCGAAGTTGATCTTTGATGTAGGCGCGCACGTCGGCATTGTCTTCTACCAGCAATACCACCGCGCCGTCCAGCGATTTTCCGGTAAAACCGGCAGCGCGGAAAGTTTCCGGCTTTTCTTGTTGCAGCACAATCGGCGGTTTTTGGGCGATTTTCTCCGGTTCGACAGTTGCTGTCAATTCTTCTGCTTTAAAAAACGCTTTTCCAATCTGAACAGAAACGGTAAAAGTAGTCCCGGCGCCTTCTTTACTTTTTACGCTTATTTCGCCGCCATGCAATTCGACCAGTTCTTTGGTGAGCGCGAGACCAATGCCGCTACCGGTTTGAAGCTCGGAAGCGGCTTCTTTTGAAAACCTTTCAAACAAATGTGGCAAATAAGATTCGGGTATGCCGAGACCCGAATCGCGCACCGTAATCGTCAATTTTCTGAGATCGGAGTTTCCGCTTTCCGGCAATTCCGACATTTCCGCTTTGAAAAATACCTCGCCATTTTCGGGCGTGAATTTGAAAGCGTTGGAAAGCAAATTGCTCAGGATTTTTTCCAACTTGTCTTTATCAAAAAAAGTCTGAAAAGCAGCCTCGGGCGCCGACACGGTATAGTCAATTTGTTTGCGCGCAGCCAGACTTTCAAAAGAATACGCCACCGCTTTTATGAACGAAGTCAGATCGCTTTCGGAGGCTTCGAGTTTCATCTTGCCGCTTTCCAGCCTGGAGAGGTCCAAAAGCTGGTTGACCAATTGGAGCAGGCGCACGCCGTTGCGGTGCATGAGGGCGTAATATTTTTTGAAATCACCTTTGAAAGTGCCTGCCAGCATTTGCTCCAAAGGGCTGATTATCAAGGTCAGAGGCGTTCTGAATTCGTGACTGATATTGGCAAAAAATGTGCTTTTTAAAACGTCCATTTCGCGGAGTTTGTTCGCTTCGACCTGGCGAAGATGCGCCTTAAGTTCGGTTTCTTTTTGCCTGATTTTTTGCTTGTTTCTGAAATATTGAAAAATGCCAATCAGTGCGAGCAACAGCGCGATCGCGCCTATCAATATGCTGTTTTTCAAATTGGACTGGCGCTCAAGTTCGAGTTGTTGGTTGGCGAGTTGGACTTCTTTTTCGCGGGTTCGGAATTGTGTTTCCATTTCTGCAAAATTCCGTTCGCGCTCCTCGTTATCAAACGAATCTCGATAGACTTGATATTCTTTAAGATATTGATAAGCCTGCCTGAAATCGTCTGTTTTTTCGAGTGCGAGGCTCAGGCGTAGCAGCACGTCGGCGATTTGTTCGGGACTTCCCGCTTCTTTTGACAAAGGGAGCGCCTGCCGCAAATGCGCGACAGCAGCAGTGTAGTTTTGCTCTTTTTCGTCTATCTCGGCTATCAATTGGAGCGCGGCTGCCTGTCCGTACAAATCCTCAATTTCTTGTTTTAAAATGATTCCTTCTTCAAAGGCTTTGCGCGCAGGCTGGAGTTCATTTCGCAGTTTATAAATTTCACCCAATTTCATCAATAAAAAGGATCGGCCAAACAATTCTTCGGGCTTTTTGTCGAGCAACTCTCTGCCTTGTTTCAGAAAAAAAAGCGCAGAGTCGAGATTGTTTTCACTGATCCAGGCGTCGCTGGTGTTGATGAGCGCCCGCGCCATGGCTATCGTGTCTTTCGTTTCAGCGGCAATTTTAAAGGAACGCCGCAGGTAAGGTATGGCGCGCGCGCCCTCGCTTCTTTCGGTGTGGATGGTGGCTACATTGTTCAGCGCGTTGGCCAGCAGCTTTTTGAGTTGCTCTTTTTCGGCAATT
>CALMIT010000573.1 GCA_937864255.1 uncultured Saprospiraceae bacterium | reverse complement strand
CCTACCGGCATCGAAATCGGCAGCCCGGTATCCACTACTTCCGTGCCGCGAACAAGACCCTCGGTAGAGTCCATTGCAACGGCGCGAACGCTGTCTTCGCCGAGGTGCTGCTGTACTTCAAACACCAAAATCTCGCCGTTAGGCCTTTTTAATTCGAGGGCGTTGTAAATTTCCGGAAGTTTTGACCCTTCACCCGCAAAGCTCACGTCCACAACCGGTCCGATTACTTGCTTGATTTGACCAACATTAGCCATGAGAACGATTTATTTTATTGATAGATGGGTTTTTAAAAAGCGGTGCAAAGGTAATTTTTCATTTTGAATACCAAAGGAAATTTGGCAGTGATTTTTTAATTGTTTTTCGGCGTTCGGAAAAAGCCAAAACCCTTTAAAATCAGGGATTTGCGACTCGTCCAATAGTTTTTTGTCATCTTTGCCGATTCCTGAATTTTCCTTTTGGAAATAGGCTTTTTTACGAAAAGTAATTTTTGTGCATGAATCTTAAAAAATTGCAGGCTGCGTTGGCTGATTTCAGGCTTTTTTTGGAAGCGGAGAGCCATTTTCCGGATTTGTTTATCTACGAATCGCAAAAAATATGGCGGGAGCGCTGGGATGTCGAAGCGATTGATTTTGGAAAAATGTACGATCAAAGTCTTCAAAATTCACAAAGCCGGCGGTTGTGGGTAGGTGAAAATTTCTTTCCGAAAGAAATGATGTTGAAGTTTATCGGGCTGCAAAAAGAATATGTGCGCCTCGCATTCAGAGATTTATTTAATGAAAGTAAAGACATCAGTGGGCGAATGGACCGATTCATTTTTTATTGTGACGAACTACTCGGCGAGTACAAATCCGTGCATCCGAAAAGTGTGGAGAACCGCCATTTCCACGATGAAAATTACCACATGATAAGCCTCTACCTGGCTTTTGAATTTCCGGAAAATTATACTTTTTACGACCTGCCGGTTTTCCAAAAAATGCTGGCGGCCTTGGCGGCTCCCGACATTCCGCAGGCAAATGACGCGGAGCGTTATTTTAAAGTCATGCGCACCATTTTCAAATTCATGCAAAAAGATGAAGCGCTGCTGGCCGCGCACCAAAAAAGGCTTGACCCGGCGCTGCACTACACAGACACTTCTTTGCTGCTTTGCTGGGAGTTTGGGAAGTTTTTGACTTCGAGGTTCAAATAAATTTTGAGACTATTTTTTGGGTGAAAAAATTGATGCCCAAATACCGGTACATCCACCAATCACCAAAAGATCATTCAAACTTTGCCTCCGGAATGACCTGTACAAAGTGTCCAAATGGTTTATTTCCCATCCATATTCAGTAATGATTGTCCCTAAAAGAGTCATTTTCTCCATACGGCCGGTTTCACCCGTTATGGTTAAACTGGAACCGCTTTCGAAAGTCAATTTTGCACCTCCTTCAACCAACAATGCGTCAATTTCATAAGCTTCATTTCTGAGTTTTGGATAAAAAAGCCTGTCGGAAGGAATAATGACCAAACTAAATTGATCAGGAACTTTGCCTTCTTTCCAATTGGCGGCACATTCCCAATCTGTGATTCTGCCAGGTTTTCCACCTTGCCAAACGGCAGTAGTTTGAGCAAAAAAGAGGGATGGAAGATGAATTAAAAAAGGTAAAAAAAATAAGAAGCGGAAGGTACACTTTTTCATGGCATTTGAATTTTAGGGTTAATTCTTTTAAAGATGTGATCAAATATTTGGATACAGTAAACAGCGCTTTTTTAAAAAAATGAGTTTCATAGGGCTGCATAAAAAATTGTTAACCAATGAGTTGAATGATATATTATCAATTAATCATTAGAATTCTTGTTTTAAATTATATTGCAGGAAACCAGATGCAGGTAAGCGGGATAAGTGGTTTTTTAAAAAAAATATGCTGCCTTTCTTGACTATAAAGAAAGGCAGCATAAGATGTGAATGCTATTTATACCACTTACTCCACTAAAACGAACCCTGCCCAATAAAAAGGATTTTTATATTTATCGCGCATAGATTTCTGCGCTATGTGGAAAGCAGCAGGAATGGTCATTTTGTCTTCGAGCCAATTTGAATAAAAAGTGGTCATTAACTCCTGAGTTTGAAAATCAGGCACCTGCCAGAGCGACATGATGAGGTATTTTGCCCCTGCAATTTTGAATGCCCTTTGCAAACCATATACCCCTTCATTTCCTTGAATATCGCCCAACCCCGTTTCGCAGGCTGACAGCACTACCAACTCTGTATTCTTCAAATTACTTTGGCTAATTTCATAAGCAGTCAGAATACCGTCTTCATTATTGAGGCGAAAGGATTTACCTGTTTTCCAGGCATAATTGCCTCCGGCCAGCACCATTCCCGAGCGTATCATTGGGTGGTCAGAAATCTTGAATACCGAGGCTTCCTCCCTCTGAAACTTAATATTTTTTGAGTCCGGATAGAAAAAACCGTGTGTGGCAAGGTGCAAAATACGCGGAGAAGGGAAAGTGGTTCCTATATTTTTAAAGGCTTCCTCCGTACCTTCCAAACCTGAAAAAACAGTCGGATGAATGTGTGCATCTTTGAGAATAAGATTCAAGGCATTAACCTCTACTTTTGTCCAGTTCAGGTATTTCCAGGCGCCTCCGCGTAAAGTTGAATCGGCATTTTCAAAACCCAAATCATGGCTTACCTTTCTGGTATTATTTGACAAATCTGCCTTTGCTATGGCTACCGTGCTGCTATCCATTTCGTATTCGAGACCGCCAAAAAGGATGGCATTTTGATTTACATTTTGTATCGCTGAAGGGTACACTAATTGGCGAGTATTTCCCAATTCAGCCAATTGAAAACGGTCAAAAAGGGTGACATCAGGAGCCTGTGGAATAGCGCCTAAATTAATACGGTGCAACAAGCCAGAGGGCGAAAAATAAATTGTTTTAACTCCCGCAAGGTGCTTTTCCAAGGGGTGCCAGAGTAGGTTGTAGAGGGCTTGCCCCGATTTTTCAAAAGCATACAATTCGTCCAAATAATCCATGTGGGTTTTGTCATTGATTTTGAGGAGTACTTCAAGTTGTGTTTCTTCAAAAAGTGAGACAAAGTGAGGTTCTTCTGCATCCGGCAAAAGGACGAATGCGGCGTACATGACGCTGTCAGTTGGTTTGGGATTAAAAAATCTGTAATCTACAAATTCAATGGCGGCTTCATGTAGCTGAAGTTTTTGCTGCACTTCTTGCCATCTGACTTGCTGTAATGCTTCTCCCAAACCGGCTACGTTTCGAGTCAATTCTTTTTCAACAGCATTGGCTTTTTCTTCGAGTTCGTCTATATTTTTCTGGTCCACTATGGGTTTGCTGTATTCAGCAGCGAGGCGACGTTGGTAAGACTTAAATCGGGCATACGTTTCCATAGTAGTGGAATCTGACACAGCCAGTTTGTTGACTTTTGCAATGGCACTTAATAAAAAACCTTTTTGAAAAAGTAGGTTGTCATAGCAGACATCGGTTAAGTTTCTCTGCAATTGGTTAAATGAAAAATCACGGGATAAAGCAGAAGAAAAAGCTTGGATATAAGCATTTAATTCTTTTTCGGAGAGATACCGGGCTACCTTACCGGTATAAATTTTTTCAAGCTCCGTGGCCTGCTTTAGATAATTTTTTGAGTTTAAAAGATCACCGGAAGACCAATAAAAATAAGCCAACTTTCGCATTGAATCGGCATAATGTTTATGCGTTTTACCCAGGACATTTTCTCTAATTTGTTTTGCTTCCAAATAAAGAGATTCTGCCTTATCCAATTGATTCTGAGAATAGTAGTAATCGGCCAGATTATTCAATGCCTCTGCATAATCGCGGTTATTTTTACCTTGAACGCTTTCCCGAAGGATAATAACTTCTTTGAGTAATTCTTCGGATTTTGAATAATTGCCCATTTTCCCATAAAGCACAGCTAAGTTGTTTAAATTGCCAATATAATTAGGGTTTTGCTTGCCAAACACCTTTTCTCGGAAGGCTATACATTTAAGAAGGTAAAATTCTGACTCTTCGTACCTGTTACTATTTCTATAAAGAAGTACCGCGAGGTTGTTTAGTGTTTCAGCATAACGGGGAAGGTTCGTTTGAAGTGTTTTTTCGTAAATGGCTTTAGCCTCCATATAATAAGCCTCAGCTTTTTTAAAAGAACCAAGGTTTGAATATAAATTGCCCAAGTTATTAAGACTGGACGCATATTCAGGATGTTCTTTACCTAATACTTTTTCTGTGATTGCTAAAGCCTCCAGATTATATCGCTCACATAATTCATCGTTATCCATTGCACTATACAAATTAGCTAAATTACTCATTGTATTAGCATAATCTATATTGTTCTTACCTGCCAATTTTTCTCGAATATCAAGGCACTCTAATTGATACTTTTCTGAATTATTGTATGCCCCTTGGTGCATTGATACTACTCCCAAACTATGTAAGCAGGCTGCATATTCTGCATTTTCCCTACCCAAAATCTGGAATCTAATATCCTTGGCGATCAAATACCATCTTTCCGATTCATCATAATTTCCTTTAAAATATAAAACTCTTCCATGATTAAAGCTGGCACGGGAATATTGTAATGATTTTTCACCAAACTTTTCCTGTGCAATCTTTTTGGCAATTTCGTTGACCTGTAGTGCTTCATCGAATTTGTTTTGGGGCAACAAGGATCTCGAAACCCCAATCAAGCTATCCACCGTTTTTAAAGCAAAAGAATCAACAGTCTGGCTAAAAAGCAAAGCTGGTAAACAGTCCAAAAAAATCAACAGAAAGTTTTTCATTGGTATTTTATGATAAAAAGTTTATTCGAACTTTATTTTCGCAATAGTTGAACTGCCCGCTCGCTGTGTTTGCTGTAAGGATGTCCTTTTTCAGCTATTATTTTTCTAAATTGAACCAGTGCCTTCTCCTTTTCCCCGGCAAGGATCAAACTCAATCCTCGAAACCATTCCAGCTTTGGTCTCCAATCAGGCTGTCTTTCTTCCAGATTTTCAAAATAAGATAAGGATGCGGCTCCCTCTCCCATTTCCATCAGGCAGTAACCTTTTAGAAATCGAAGTGTATCGGAAGGTGGTATTTTTCGCTCAAGCCTTTGGAGTCGGACATAGGCATTTTCAAAATTTCGCGCTTTGAGAAGTTCATCTATTTCTTTATAATTTGCTCCAAATTCCAGCTGACTTGACGAATAATCGGTGTACCAAATCTGATCGAGTGTTGCTTTCGATTTTTCGTCTATGTCATTCTCTCCCCTCACTGTGGGGGCAGGAAAAAACGGAGAAGCCGGTTTATTTTCCGGTGCTACTTCCGCTATTGGTTTCTGATTTTCAGCTTTGTTTTTTTCGATGACAGAAGGCGCTATTTGATCTTTTTCTGATTGTGGCGACAGTTCATTAGTCTGATCTTTTTTCTCTGCCGGCATTTCAGGATTAGACAAAGTTTTTTGATTCGGAACCGCGTTTTGATTTTTAAAAAATAAAAAAACGACTAAACCCAAAAGCCCGACAAAAGCAGCAATTATTAAAATTCTTTTCCTTCTACGCACTTTCATTATATGCCTCCGTGTAGCTGCAATTTCCTCAATTTTTTTTTGAAGACGCAGGTGCTTTAGCCCTTCTCTCAAATAAACTTCGGTTTGAAGATCGGGATCAGAGGCCATTTTTTGTTCAAACAGCCTCTGCGCTTCTTTTTCCATCTTTCCGCTCAAATATTTTTCGATTTCTTCCATTGCTGTGCTATTTGTACAAGTTTTTTCATACAATCACTTCGCTTCATTTTTAAACTATTTACAGTCGAATACTTTGTCAATTTGAGATTTATCACTTCCTCATCGCTATACCCGTCAATATATTGAAGCCTAATGATCTGCTCGCAGGGCTGTCCGATTTTTGAAAGTAAAAAATTGACTTCTTCTGCCGCCTCTTGCCCTTTGTTTATGGATTCAGAATCCGGATCAGTTGTTTCGGGTAGCTGATCAAAAAATAGAACCTTTTCCTTCAAAGAACGAGTTGCCATTAAGGCCTGTCTTTTGGTTATTTCAATAAAATAGGTTACGAGCGCGTGTCCTTGAAACTGATAATTACCCGTTTCAATTTTTTTTAAAAAAATGAGCGTTGCCGAATTCAAGATTTCTTCGGCCTTTTCTTTCGGCAAACCATATCCTGCAACTATTTTTTTTACCATAGGCAGTGCTTTGGTTTGAAGGCAGAGAATCGCATTGTTGTTCATATTAGCCAAGCCTTCAAATAAGCTCTTGTTATCATCAAAACGTTTACATGGATTGCTTGCTGAAAACAAATCACTTAATTCCATAAAGTACTCAACTTGTATATTGCTGTTTAGCTTCCAAATGTAAATTGAAAAAACATTTTTTTTGAAAAATATAATGACTGCTCCGCAACCTTGATAGTGTGTGAAATCATAAACACAAGGTCAGGCTGGTGACCTGACCTTGGAGTTTATTTCAGCTTTATGAAATCTCTTATTTTGTAAAAAGCAGTTTTCCGGTGTGTAAGTCGGAGGATGTTTTAATGAAATAATAATAAATACCCTGACCACTCAACTCCTCATTTTTAATGATAATACTATTAACCCCTCTAAAGTAGTTTCCTTCTGCTTTTTTCACCAACTGTCCTGTAGCACTGAAAATACTCAATGAGACCTCGCCCGCATTTTCCAGATTAAAGCGAATCTCGGTACTCGAACTAAACGGATTCGGGAAAACAACCACATTCAGATCGGCGGCAAAGTCATTTTCACCCGCAGCTATGCGCGTACTTGGCGGCAGACTTGTCAGGCAGACGGGCAAGCTGTATTCGTTGAAAAACGGACTTTCGTAAGGCACGCAATAAAGCACATTTTCCAAAACAGTCACCACCTGATAATTGATAAAACCGGGAGCGCTTGGCATCGGATCCACAAAGGTGTTTTGCCATTTTGGCAGGTGATGAATTTGGCGATCGCCCATTTGATTGGTAGCGATAATATCCACGCCGATGACCAATTCATGCTCCTGGTCGCTCAGGTAAGTTTCGTTATAATTCCAAATTAACTGCTTGTTCGGCACGTTCGGGTTGACCACTTGTACATTATTTACTTCCGGCTCGTTTTGCGAATCGGGTTGTAAAATGCCGCCGCTGGTTCCCAGATTCCAGGTCATGAGGGAATTATTGCCGGGCATCGGCTGCACCATAAAAGGAAGCGGAAAATCCGGAAATAGCAGGTAGCGATGTTCGTCGGCCGCAAATTCGCCGTTTATCGGAATCGGCAGATCGTTGCGACAACTCAGCACATTGCCCGTCAGCCCGTTTTCACTTTCAATCACGCCCAACTTGCCTGCCGGAGCCATCGTCTGATCCAACATGGTAAACATGCGCGTTTGCGAACCGAGATACGGCGGGTGCTGATCAATGCTAATCATCACGTCTTCGTGGTCCAAAAATTCAAATACGACCTGGTGCTGGCTGACGCCGTTGTCAATGGTGAAATTGAGTACAGGCACATTCGGGTCAAAATTGCTTTGCGTCACATTCCAGCCGGGCACCTGCACATCAGGAATGGTGTTGAACAATACCTGAAAATAAGTCTCGGCAAGCACCTGTCCGGAGGCTATTAAGTGCTGGCGGTGGTGCCCCGGTCGAACGTTGGCGACCAACTGCCCGTCCACTTTGTACTGGTAAGTCGGCGGATTAGTACCAGTTCTGGTGGCTTCCACTTCTTTATCCATGCCGTTTTCTTTAAAAGTAAATTTGATCATGCTGCAATCAATATTGCAATCTTTGGTGGTTATCGGACCTATCGGAAAGCCTTCTTTAGATTGCCGGTAACCTACCACCACGCATTTGTTCGTTTTTTTATCAATCGTTTTATAAAAGACGAAATAGTTGTCGCCGATTTTGACTTTGGTGGGCGATGTCGGAATTGTATCTACCGTGCCAACGGTGTCGGGCACAACTGGCTGTGTCGGATGGCTCTCTTTGGTTTTGCTTTTCGCCGATTTTAATGCTTCGTGGATGACTAATTCCATCAAAGGCAGACGGTCGGGAATGAGCGCTTTGGGCTTCATGGCTTTTAAATCGTCCAAGTCAAATTCTTTTTGTGTAATTTTTCCATTCAGCATCATCCACTGTGCATTTAAAGCGTCTATCATATCTTGCGCAGCTTGTGCTGCCATGTTTTGTTTGTCAATCTCGGCATTCATTTTGTCAATCTTGCTTTGCAGAGAGCCGCTGGTCGGGTAAGGAATTTTCATTTTTTTCAGTGCGGTTGTATTTGCATTAAACTTCTTTCTCAGTTCCCTCAGTTTTTTAGAGTCCTTTTCCGTCGCTATATCCTGTTCCAGTTGAATTCTTTCTTCCAATAATTCCACCGCTTTTTCGGCATCTTCTTTTTTCTTTTGTTCATCGGCAATTGCTTTTTCGGTGTCTGCTTTTTGTTTTTTCAAATCTGCCAATTCGGCTTCGCAGTCGCTGATTTTTTTTGCCAGCGCAGCGTTTTCTGCCATAATTTTGGCGTTGGTTTCTTCATTTTTTTTCTTCAAGTCCTCGGCATTTTTGCGCAGTTTTTCCATGATATTCGGATTGCCGATGATGAGGTAATAATCTTCGAGGAAGAATTTATACCACTCCAAAAACTCCTTGCCGCCCGGGAAAACAAGCGCTTTTGACTCTTCGTCCCATTTGCTGGACGCGCCGCCTACGCCGGCAAGGTGCTTATTCGTCAGGTTTTCGATAATGCCGTTTATCATGGACTCGCCATAGCATTGTCCGGCCAGCAGTTTGACCGATTTTTGGCATTCGTCTATGAGTTTGGCGACATCGGAAGCCAAAAGAAAAGTGGCCGGATTGCCGTCTGCTATCATTATCCCGCCGGCATTTTTATTGGGTGGGGGTTGGCTAATGCCGACGCCGCCCATACCGTGGCCATTAAAAGCGATGACCACATTCTTGCAATTTGCATTACATAAAGCAGCCTTGATGCTTGCGAGTAAATTTTCTTTGGTGTTGTAAGTTTGTTCAGTACGTGCAGGCGTAGCGCCCAGCCCGCTGGTTTCGCCCATCGGGCGCAAAACGGTAATACTCGGTGGACCGGGGAAGCTCGCGAATCCGCTGACCAAAGCATCCGTAGTCGTATTAAAATCTTCGGTAGGACTGTCTTTATCGCCCTGGATGATCAGAACGCACTCGCCGGTTTGTGCAGATAAATGGAAGGCGAAAAATAAAATTGTCCATAAGGTGTACATGATCTTTTTCATGGTGGTGTAGTTTTGAAAATTCAAAAATGGAGTTGAAAAAAACGTTCGCAGCAGGTACGTTTGAAAAGGAAAGGACGGAAATCAGCGGTAATCAGGGTTTTGAAAATTCAGGTGTTCGTAAAAGCAATTCTACCGTACAAGAAGCAAGTAGTCGTGTAATTCTTTGTTAATCAAAAAGTTAGTCTTGGCTTCCGATTTTCAAATTTAATTATTTTACCCGGATTTGCAAATCAAATACCTGCCAATGAACACGATTTGTGCTTTTGGCAATACTTACGCTCCCGACGATGCAGCTTCGAATAATTAAAACCACCTGGTTCCGTAGCCCATAAATGGCCATGGAATAGATGCCAGGATCAATACCAGCGCTATGAGGTAATACCAAAATGTTATCTTGAATTTTCGGATAGCGGTGGTGGCTCTCTTGGCTTTGCTGTATCCCATCGTGATGAGCGTGATGGCAATCAGCATTATAAAAATGTGCTCGACAGTAAAAAAGCGGTAGATTTTATCTTTCATCGTTTCGGCCGCAAAGAGCACTTTCGGGCTGACAAAAAAGTATAAAACCAAGCCTAAAACGAGCTGTATATGTGTGGCGATAAGCGCGTATAAAGTCAGTTTGCGGTCGCTCTCGGTGTGTTCGCGTTTTCCGCGCCATTTGCGGAAAGCGTTAAAAATAGCAGCTAACAAAAGTATGAGTACAACCCATCTCAAGCCTGAATGTGCGTGTACAAGTCCACCGTACATATTTTCTTTTTTAGTTTGAAAAATTGGTTTCGGGCAAAGTTAGTCTAATGAGCCGATTATTTTGAAAATCGAAGAGAGCAGCGCGATTATTTAAAATCGAAATAAATTATCCTTTCAAAAATTTTTACTTTGACCGCCAAAACGAGTTCGATGAATCTTTCGAGAAAAATTGCTTTGCCGATTGCTTTGCTGGGACTTTTGGCGCTTTACCTGACCTGGGAGGTGGACGAAAGTTATTCCTGGTACATTATTCCCTGCGTTTTGTTGCTGGCGCTGATTTATGTTTTTAGTCCCCAGATAGACTGGTGGGGTTATAAAAAACGTCCGCCAAAACTTGACCCGCTGGTAGAGTCGCTCATTGGAAAACACCTGCCTTTTTATCAGAAATTGTCGCCGGCAGACCGCCAAAAATTTAGAAACAGGGTGGCGCTTTATTCCATCGCAAAAGAATATATGCCGCAAGGATTCGAGACCGTGCCAGCTGACATAAAAGGGCTTATTGCCAGTTGTGCGGTGTGGATTTCTTTTGGCAAAGAGGACTTTCTTTTCAAAAAATTTGAAAACATTATTTTGTACCCGCATCCTTTTCCTTCACCCCAATACCCGGAGCATTTTCATGTTTCGGAAATTTTTGAAGAAGACGGCGTCATCATGTTTGCGATGGAACACTTTATGGTGAGCTACACAAAACCGGCGCAATATTACCACACGGGGCTGCATGAATATGCCAGGGTATTTTTGCGCACTTATCCCAATGAAAATTACCCGGCTGTTACTGCCGATTTTTGGGAGAAAATCGCGCGGGTCAGCGGCTTTTCAAAAGCTGCCGTAGAAAAATGGATCGGACTACCGGAACTTGAAAATTTGCCGGTTTTGATAGTTCATTTTTTTGCTTTTCCCGACAGGTTCAGGCAATTTTTTCCTTCGGAATATACGCGGCTGAAAGAAATTTTCAATCTCGAACCCTGACAAATAAAAAGCGGGCGCTTTCAATTGAAAGCGCCCGCCGTTTTTTAAAAAGAAATATTTCTAATCTCGAAATCTCAAAAATCAGCCTTTGTCAAAGCGCAATTCCTGAATAACCGTTTTACCGCCTGCCACTTTCATATAAATGTACACACGATAAGTGCCGTTGCCCGCGGTCAGGTTGCCGATACAATATTGCGAATCCTGTCCTTTGGAAGTACCCTGGTGCATTTCTTTGAATGACTTGGGTTTGGCTGTTTCAAAAAACGTTTTGACTTTGGCAATCGCCTGGGCTTTTGAATACATATCCTCATTGTCGAGGATGGCGATTTCGACCGTTTCATCAAAAAACTGGCCGAGGGTATTCGCGTCGCCGTCGTTAATTGCTTTGGTGATGACGCCGATATTCGGAAGTTCTTCCGTAAGGAAATTCATCGGGGCAAACATCAGCCAAAAAAGAATCAATTTCATGATTTAAAAAATTTACCAAAAGTGATAAAATGGTAAAATGTTTGTCAAAAATGGACTTTGTTTTTGTTAAAGTCAATGATTAGACGAATCTCACCAATACAAGTAACTCTCAAATCCGAATTCGATACTTAAAAACGCCGTTAATTTTTGTTAAATTGTTTCGCGATCGAAACGCCTCCTTAAAAATGCCGGATTTTATGTGGCTTCAGTTGCGAATGCGCCATAGTTTTTTCCGCTTTCCTTTCCTGGGTTGTTCGAGGTAGTAAGTCTTTTTATTTGGCAGCAGCACGAGCGTCAAACCGACGCCCAGACCTCCCAAAACGATTTTATCGCTCACGCGGCGAGCCTTATCCGAAAGAAGCGGCCCCACAACCAGCCCCTGAAACGCCGCCAATAACATCAAAACGCCGCCCGCATCTTCCAGATTTTCAAAAGATTTACGGATTTTGGTTATTGCTATCGGGGACTTGCCGAGCAGGCGTGAATCCACCGGTGCGTGGTCGTAATGATATTTCACTTGTTCGCTTTTTGCCACCCCGCCCTCTTCATAAAAAATGCGCTTGTATTCTTCGATCTGCATGGTAAAAGTATCGGCTTCGTACTTTTTCAAAATACCCTGATAAGACTGATAACACTCACATTCTAAACGGTCGGCTGCGGTTTTGGTAGGTAGTTTGAGAATAATTTCAGAGCCGGGATTCAGAGTTACGGATTTTTTTCCATCCGGTCTTTCCAGGATCAACTGAGCCGGCAGCAGCACAGGAAAAAGTAAAATAAGCAACATCGAAATCGGGTAATTTTTCATTTTCATTTCCTTTAAAAAGTGTTTTTGAATTTTCAATTGAAAGAAAACCAAAAGTAAACATTTGCCCGAAAACGTAAAGAGCCGGCCACAAGGGCCGGCTCTTTATTTTATTTATTCACCTTGATGTTTATGCGTATTCTTCAGCGCGTTTTTTGGCAATGTCTTCTTTCATTTTACGCCAGTCTTCACCCATGATTTTGTTCATGCCCTTATCCACCACAAAATGGCGGGCAATATTCACCAAACCTTTCGCACGGCGTACGTATGATTCGTTGGCGCGCTGATTCATCGAAAATCCTGCGTCGGGATATTCGATGTAGTGCCAATGCCCGGAAGGCATGAAAATCGTATCGCCAGGATTGAGTGTACATTCATAGCCCCAGGCGCCGCGCAGCGCCGGATATTTTGAATAATCAGGATTGTTGACGTCAATGTAGCTGGCCACCGTGAAGGGATGATGATATAATTTTCGCGACATTTCGGGCGGAAACAATACTACCCGCTTTCTGCCGTAAAACTGGCTGAGAAAAACGTGTGAAAGGTCAATATCATAATGCAAAGCCACTTTTGAGCCTTGTCCGCCGAAAAACATAAAAGGAAATTCTTTATAAAAGCCCTCCATGATAGTCGGCACTTTGTAATCATTGCGCAATTCCGGCGCGTGGCGGATGATATTGAACAAAAACAAGCGCAAATCCGTCGGACCAGCTTCTATGGTTTCCAGGTACTCTCTGAGTGGTATTCTTTTATCAGGCGTCATGTAGCCTTTGCCGGGTTTGGAATAATTGGCCGAGAAAACAGGCACCAGAATATCCCCATGCTCCTGTTTGAAAAATTCCATGGTCCATTTATTCTTGGCGGGCCATTCATCCATCATATCCGTGAGAACAACCGGCTTCAAAGGAAACAAATATTGCTCTTCAAACTCTTCGGGAGTCAATCCTGCTCTTCTTTCGACGGGATGCAGCGTCAACATAGTATGAGTATTTGGTGAAAGAATGTTTTTTAGAAAAACGTACAAAATTAATAATCCTCGTTCAGGATTATCAAAGATTTTACACAAAATATACGTTCCAAAATTTTTGAACAACTTACCTAACGTTAGGTAGGCACATTTCTGCCAGTTACTTCTTTTTTAAAAAAGGGAACTTGTTTTTAAGTTTGAAGTTTTTCCGGCAAGCATTTTGAATTATTTATTTTATTCATACAATAATCACTGAAAATCAAAAGAAAACGTGCGGCTGCTTTATCTTTTTTTAATGCTTTTTCATTTTTTACATTCAAACGGACAGACCGCTGTTTGGCAGGAAAAAGCAGGCGTTGCGCTCAACAATCTTTCACTTTACAGCGACAGCACATTTGCCAAACCCACCAATATTTTTTGCAAAGAGGGCGATTTGTTTGAAATACTCGGAAAAACTACCCGCCTTTATGAAGACGACGCTCAAAAACAACTTTTTTATTGGTACCGTGTGAAAACACAATCGGGCGTCACAGGCTGGATTTTTGGAGACGCCATTGCTGTATCGGCGCCTGCGCAGCAGTTGAGTCCGGCATTAAAAACATTACAAAAAAAGCAGTTTTCAAAAGAAAGAATACTTACCTGGATAGCCGCTGTGGACGGCGGAGAAATGTCGGGTCAAACCGCCGCTTTTTCGCCTCCGTACAGGGAAGAATACCTCGTCGTCACGCTCGAAAACGAAAAATCATTTCCCATTTTAATTGGCAGCGAAAGCAAGGCCGGATTTATAGAACTCGGCCGGGCTGATATTTCGGATATCACCGGCGACGGGCTGGCAGAGTGGATCATTCAAAGAAACAGCTATTCGCCGGGGCAGCGCGTAGAAAGCAGAAACCTCGAAATTTTCGGATTGTGGGAAGGCAATTTTCAAAAACTTTTTAGTGAAGAGCTTACCCTGACCACCGCCGAAAATCAACCCTCGCCCGCAAAATTTAAGATGGTGGAACTGAGTAATAAGTCTGTTCGCGTAGGTTACATGGACTACCTTTCCTGCAAAAATTACCGCCAGCATTTCAGCGCCGATGCTGGAAAGTTAGCCGAAAACTGCCTCGAATATGTCACTTATACTTATCTCTGGAATCCGGCAGAGGGGAAATTCAAATTATTGTACGAACCGAGCCGGAGCGCCCCGGAAGCAGGACTGCGCAATGACGGCGTGTTTTTGCACGAACGTCCGGAATTGAAAAGTAAGCGGGTAGAATTGCTCAGCAAAAACATCCCCCTCAGCGTCATCAAAGAAGTAAAAACCGGACGCCTGGAATTCTATTGGCTGTATGTGTACGCGCCTTCGGGCGTTTATGGCTATCTCCCCGCATCAAAAATTGGTTTTGTGCATTGCGAGCACGCCGATTTATTAAACAAATTTTACAGCGGAGAACAAAGTGACGAAAGGGAAGGAACTTACCTGCGTATAAAAACAAAAGCAATATCGCCGGATCAATAAATAGTTGTAAAAATACCTTTTCAAATATCTTTGGAATTCCTTTATTTTTGCCCCGCTCCGTATGGGGGTTTTAAATCCGTTTTTTCAACCATTTAATACAGAAGGGAAGTGACCAACCGGTATTTCGACCTCATAGATCAAACATTCTACTTTCCACAAGAAGGCTTCGATATTGAAAATGGGAACTTACTTTTCAACGGTGTCCCGCTCAAGTATCTGATTGAAAAATACGGCACCCCTTTAAAAATCACCTACCTGCCTAAAATAGGTCTTCAGATAAAAAAAGCCAGAAATCTTTTCAACCGCGCCATCAAGGCGATGGGTTACAGTGGCAAATACCATTATTGTTATTGTACCAAAAGCAATCATTTCAGCTACGTTTTGAATGAAGTTTTGCAGCACGACGTGCAGTTGGAAACTTCGTCGGCTTTTGATATAGACATTATCAGAAGGCTACACAAAGCGGGCAAACTGGATAAAGAAATCATCATTATCAATAATGGTTTCAAAACGCGCCATTACGCCGAAAAAATTGCCGGGCTGATAAACGACGGTTTTAAAAACACCATTCCGATCATAGACAACAAGCAGGAAATCGAACACTTCGAGGAAATGGTGAAGGGGAAATGCAACATCGGTATCCGCGTGGCTACGGAAGAAGAACCCAATTTTGAATTTTACACCTCGCGCCTCGGTATCCGCAATTCGGCAGTGGTGGATTTTTACAAACAGCGGATTGCAGGCAGTAAAAAATTCAAGCTTAAAATGCTCCACTTTTTTGTGGACACCGGCATCAAGGACACGATTTATTATTGGGGCGAGCTAAAAAGGGCGTTGAAAGTGTATTGCGAATTGAAAAAAATCTGCCCTGACCTCACTGCCATCAATATCGGCGGCGGAATGCCGATCAGAAATACGCTCGGTTTTGAATACGATTACAAATACATGATCCGCGAAATCGTGAGCAATATCATGCAAGCCTGCGAAGAAGAAGATATTCCCGAACCTGACATTTATACCGAGTTTGGAAAATACACGGTGGGCGAAAGCGGCGCCGTGATTTTTTCTGTGCTGGCTCAAAAGCAGCAAAACGATTCGGAGATTTGGTACATGATTGATAATTCGCTCATGGCTACGCTGCCCGATAGCTGGGGCATCGGCGAGCGTTTTATTTTGCTGCCTATCAATAAATGGTACAATGATTACCGAAGAGTGAACATTGGCGGACTGAGCTGCGATAATTCGGATTATTATAATTCTGAAATCCACGAAAGCCAGGTTTACCTGCCATCCTACGATCCGGGCGCCGATTCCGAACCACTTTATCTTGGGTTTTTCCACACAGGCGCTTATCAGGATGCGCTGAGCGGTTACGGCGGAATCAAGCACTGTCTGATTCCTTCGCCCAAACATATTTTGCTTGACAACGACCAGCAGGGCAATATCGGGGACGTCCTTTACAA
>CALMIT010000572.1 GCA_937864255.1 uncultured Saprospiraceae bacterium | reverse complement strand
GAATTTTTTTACACCGAACGGGAAACTTTTTAATTGTCGGGTGCGCCGGCGTCTATCCAATATTTGATGCGTTCAATGCTGCATTGCTGTAGTTTGTTGCCGCCAAATGGCATCGCAACGAACCCCGGATCGCGATTGATAGCACCATACAGCCGCCCGCTTTGAGCCGCCGCTTTTACGCCCGCGTGATTGCTCAGGTTGATGCCTCCGTTTTCCAATCCATCACGGTGACAACCTACGCAGGTATTTTGCAAAAGTGGTCTTATCGTACCCGAATAAGTCGTTGCTTCCACGTTGCAGCCGCCGGCATTTTGGTCGCAAGTCAGATTTTGCGCGCCTTGCATTATCCAGGTGCGGATGAGTTGTATTTGCTCCGCAGTGAGTCTGGGACGCGGAAATTGCGGCATTCTTTTATCCTGTTTGTCTTCCGTGATAACTTCGTAAAGGTCGCTGTCAAGGTCGCCGGCCTCCACGTCGGCAGTTCTCACCACGTTATTAAAATCTGTGAGTACTACGCCGTCCGATGCAGTAGCGGCATCATGACAGCCGCTAAAAGCACAATTTGAAATCAGAATAGGTAAAATTTGGGTATTAAAATAAACAGTATTCGGATCGCAGGGAGTGCCGCTCGTTGAAGTATCTCCCGGATTCATCGTGCCGGTATCAACGGGATTGCCCGTAGAATCAACCGGATGGGGCAAATTGTCAAATATCGGCTCGTGTTTGCATGACAGCACCACGCTGATTTGGATTAAAAAATAAGCGAGTGCCGTTATTTTAAAAAAATGCTTCATTGTATCTGAGTAGTAACTTTGATTGACGACACAAAAATGCGCTTTGCAGTGAAATTCAAAAAGGAAAGCTTGCCGAACCGGAATTTTTAAACGCTGAAAAGGAATATTCCGCCGGCGGGAAATTTTAATTTTCTTTTAAAGCAACCCGGGCAACTTAGTTGATAAATGCTTGTAAAATTGATTTGATTATCAAAATTCATAACTGTTTTATGCACTCATTTTTTAAAAGAGATCCGGAGACACATGCTCTGGGCATTTCGCTCTGGCTGGAAAAAAAAGGTATTATTTCCCGCGAAAAACTTTACCGGCTGAAAAGAAAACTTATCAAGCGGGAACACAATATGTACAACGACGCCGGCGAGCAATTTTTCAAAAAAATATACGAGCATCATTTTTATCCCTTTTTGAAGCCGGGCGCGGAAATACTGGAAGTAGGTTGTCAGTATGGCCGCTTCACTGTTGATTTGGTGGAGAAAGGACACCCGGTGATGGCCACAGATATCGAATCTCATTATGAGTCTTTTATACGCCAAAAAATCAAAAAACACCCCGAAAACTTTTCCTTCTCAACCGAGAACGTACTTGAGACCATTTACCGGAAATTTGGTGAAAAATTTGACGCCATTATTTGTCTTGAGATGATTTTTATGGTACCGGAGTACGAGTCTGTCATTGCCCGTTTCAAAAATCTGCTCAAACCTGACGGCGTTTTGATCATCAGCCACCGCACGCCGGGATATTACACTTATACGGGCTTGCGCCACAACAGATTGGAGGACTTGAACGCTGTTTTTTCAAACGGGCCTTTCAAGTTTCATTTTCAGTCTGCCGTCGAATTGCAGCAGCTTTATGAGCAGCTGGGTTATGAAGTTTTGCTGCACAAAGGTATCGGCATGGTAAGCGGGATTATTAAAGATCATTGGGCAGCTTTCAACGACGCCGCGCAATTTGATGAAGCCCGCGCGCAGTATTTTTTTGATATAGAAATGAGTGAAAAAGCTCAACAACTGTTTAAAGACAACGGGCGCTATCAGTTGGTCATTGCCAGACCAAAAACAAGCTGATCAGGGTTTCCAATGCCTGTCGGGATTTTCATTCAGAAAATTTTTCCAGCCGCCTTTGCCTTTCAACTGCCCGAGCCGGCTGGTACTTTGAAAATGATGACACACCGCGGTAGCAAGCGCGTCGGTAGCGTCAAAATATTCCTCCTGCAATTTTTGGTGAAATATCGTCTCCAGCATGGCGGCTACCTGTTCTTTGGAGGCATTACCGTTGCCGGTGACCGACTGCTTTATTTTTTTTGGAGAATATTCGGTGATGTCAAGTCCTGCGGTGATACCCGCAGCGATGGCTACGCCTTGTGCCCGGCCGAGTTTGAGCATGGACTGGATGTTTTTTGCATAAAAAGGCGCTTCGATTGCCAGGTTTCCGGGGCGATATTTTTTGATAATCTCACGGGTGCGCTCAAAAATCGTTTTCAGCTTTTCGGGCTGCTCCGAAAAATGGCTCATCTTTACCACGCCTATTTCGAGGATGTACATTTTTTGGTCTTTGACTTCGAGCACGGCAAAGCCCAGAATGTTGGTACCGGGGTCAATTCCCAAAATGCGCGTTGAAGATTTTTTTTCCAAAAACAATTATTTTTTAAAAAAGCAAAGGTCTGAAAATTTTGCCAGCCCCGATTTTTGAAAAACGCTATTTGAATTTTTTTATCAAAGCGCTTTTGCTGACGCTGCTGGCCTGGGCTATTTATGCGCAATTATTGTCCAAAGATAACCTCCCCGAGCTTTGGAAGACTTTTTTGGGACAAGTGCAAAAAGGTAATCTTTGGTGGCTCTTTGCCGTGTTTTTTTTAATGCCGCTGAATTGGAGCATCGAAGCGCTGAAATGGAAAAGACTACTGGGCGGTTTTTTGAAAATTGATTTTTGGCGGGCACTGCGGGCAGTATTGGCGGGCGTCACCGTGGCGATGTTTACGCCCAACAGGGTGGGGGAGTACGGAGGGCGGATTTTGCTGGTGGATGCGGAATATAACTGGAGAGCGATCGTGGCCACGTTGGTGGGAAGTTTTAGCCAGCTTTTGGCGCTTTTGTGTGCCGGACTTTTCGGGCTTAGCTATTTTGGCTGGCGTTTTATGGGATTGGAAAATATGGTGGTCGGCAGCCTTTTATTTTTTGGTGCTTCATTGATCGGCTTACTTTTGATCATGTATTTCAACATAAACCTGCTCCTGCCTTTGGCTCGAAAATTGGCGTGGCTTCAGCGATTTAAGAAATATTTAAAGCACCTGAAAGTGCTGCGATTATTTACTTCCGGAGAGCTTTTCGGAGTGTTACTTTTGTCGTTTGCCAGGTACCTGGTTTATTCGCTTCAGTTCTTTTTTATGCTCCGGTTTTTGGGCGTTCAATCCTCGTTTTTTGTAGCAATGGCGGGCATTTTTACGATTTTCCTGGTGCAGACTACTGTGCCGCTGCCCCCGGTAATGGGCTTGATGGCGCGGGGACAAATCGCGCTGTTTGTGTGGAGTTTTTTTGGCGCCAACGAGTTGAGCATACTGGCAGCCACGTATGCTATTTTCGTAATAAATTTGGCGCTGCCGGCGTTACTTGGCGCATTGATTATTGTCAGAATAAACGTTTTAAAATCACTTGGATATGAGAATCACCATGCTTAAAATGTTTTTTGGCGTTTTGCTTTTTTCTGCCGTTACGGCTTTTGATTTCCCACGCCCGCAGCAGGAGCTTCCGCAGCAGGATTTTTCTGAAACTTCCCGCTGCACTATCAAAAACACTGCCTTCCAATCGGGCGAGGAATTGACCTACAAATTGTATTACAACTGGAATTTTATCTGGCTCTCGGCCGGCGAGGTCACTTTTAAAGTGACCGAATTGGGCAGTCAGTACCACCTCTCTGCTGTTGGCAGTACGTATTCTTCTTATGAGTGGTTTTTTAAAGTGCGCGACCACTATCAGGCTTTCATAGACAAAAGCTCACTGTTGCCGGTGGTTTCCATACGCGATGTACATGAAGGCGGATATCGCTTGTACGACAAACTCACTTACGACCATTCTAATAAAAAAGTGACTTCGCTGCGTGGAAAAACCAAAAACGAAGCTAAAGAAACTACCTATCAGGTTAGCGATTGTATGCACGATGTGTTGTCTATCATTTATTACGTTCGCAACGTGAATTATGACAAAATGAAGTCAGGTGAAAAAATACCCGTCAATATTTTTATTGATAAGGAACAACTGCCGCTGCAAGTCACTTTTAAAGGAAAAGAAAAGAATAAAAAAATAAAAGGGCTGGGCACTTTCAATACATTGAAGGTAAGTCCGCAACTGGTGGACGGCGTCGTTTTCAAAGCGGATAGTCAGATGAGCGTGTACGCTACCGACGACGGCAACCGTATCCCGCTTTTAATCGAGTCGCCCGTTTCCGTGGGTTCCGTGAAGGCAGTTTTAAAAAGTTATAAAGGTTTGAAGTATGACCTTTCATCCAAAGTGGGCGGCTAAAAAATTCCTGGCCTTTTATAAAATTAAAAACCCCGAACAGCGCTGTTCGGGGTTTTTAATTTTCAGTTTCTTCATCAGTTTCTTCGCCCGGCGGTGCGCTGTTCAATCTGCCCGCTTTTAAAAGCGACTGCGTGATCATCCACTCCAACTGTCCGTTGATGCTGCGAAATTCATCGGCTGCCCACCTTTCGGCGGCAGCCAATGTTGCTTCATCTATTCGTAAAACAAATTTCTTCTTTGCCATGACCCACGGTTTCGTTAGAGCGGAATTTTAAAAAAATAGTATCAGTAAATCGAGCCGGTATTAAGCACCGGCGTTGCTTCGCGATCAGAGCAAAGTATGACCATCAGATTGCTCACCATGGTAGCTTTTTTGTCTTCGTCCAGATGAAGTATTTCTTTTTTTGAAAGTTGATCCAGGGCTTGTTCGACCATACCCACCGCGCCTTCCACGATTTTAAAACGGGCGGCTACGATGGCTTCCGCTTGTTGGCGTTTGAGCATGGCGTTGGCGATTTCTTCTGCGTAAGCAAGGTAGCCGATGCGCGCTTCCATCACTTCGATGCCGGCGATTGCGAGGCGTTCCATAAGTTCTTTTTCGAGGGCGGCATTCACCTCCTCAAAGCTGGAGCGCAGAGTGATTTCCTGCTGCTCGTCGTCAAAATTGTCGTAAGAATACAACGCCGCCATGTGGCGCACGGCAGCTTCGGTCTGCACTTTTACAAAGCTTTCATAGTTGTCCACGTCAAAAGCGGCTTTGAAAGTATCGCGCACGCGCCACACCAAAATGACGCTGATGAGAATCGGATTTCCGCGTTTGTCATTCACCTTGATACGTTCGCTGTCGAAGTTGCGCGCGCGGAGCGAGTAAGATTTTTTTTCATAAAAAGGGTTGGTCCAATAAAAACCGTTTTCTTTCACCGTGCCTTTATAGTCGCCGAAGAGTACCAAAACGCGCGAACCGTTTGGGCTGATGAAGAAAAATCCCGATAGCATCAGAAATGCCACAACCAAGGGCAGTATCATGATGAGCGGTTGGCGGGCGGACAGGAAATAAAGTGCAGCTAATAAAAGCAAAAGGAGAATCAGCAAAAACAAATAGCCGGATGCAGGTTTGACGACTTTTTCATTCATGATTTTGACATTTTGATATTAAAATGATGGCATAAAAGTATTAAATAGAAATCAAATAGTCATCTCTTTTTTCGATTAATTTTTCATTCTTTTTTACAAAAAAGCTTTTTTGAAAGATAAAATCGCCAAATGCGGCAGCGGCAGGCGGCTTCTGAATATCTTTACCGAAAATTTGTCGATGTCGTTTATGGCAAAAAAGATCAAAAAGCGAAAAAAGCCCGGATCGCCGCCCGGCACCCTTATTTTCACGGGCAGGCAGAAAGTCGAATATCCTTACCTGATTTCGGTGCGGTACAACGCAGACTTGCTCGAAGAAGAAAATCTGAAAAATAAACCACTGCCCGACAAAGCGTCTGACAGCAATCTTTGGCTCGATATGCGCGGGCTTTCGGATGTGGAACTGGTAGAACTGCTGGGAAAAAAATTCAACATCCATCCGCTGGTTTTGGAAGACGTGTTAAACACCAACCAGCGCCCGAAATTTGAAGAATATGACAACGGCGTTTTTGTGGTTTTGCAATCGCTGACAGTGAAAGAAGACAATGACGATTTGTTTGAAATTCAATCCGAACAGGTCGGGTTGTTTATAAATGAGCGCATGATCATTTCTTTCCAGGAAGACGAGGCGGATTTGTTTTTGCCGGTGCGCGAGCGTCTGCAAAGCGGGCGTGGCAGGATTCGTGCCAACGGAACAGATTATTTGGGCTACGCTATGCTGGACTTGATTGTGGATAATTATTTCCTGGTTTTGGACAGGCTGGAAGACGAAATAGAAACGCTCGAAAGCGAAATCATTCGCACGCCCAACCAAAAAACCAAGTCGAAAATTCACCAATTCAAACTCGAATCACTGGTGCTGCGCAAAGCTATTGCACCGCTGCGCGAGGCTATCGGAAAATTCGCCCGCACCGACAGCCCTTTCGTGGACGAATCCACGAAAATTTTTCTCCGCGATTTATACGATCACACAGTGCAACTGATGGACCTGCTCGAAACTCACCGCGACGTGCTCAACGGACTCTACGACCTCTACCTTTCCGAAATCAGCTTTAAAATGAACAACGTGATGCAGGTGCTCACGGTCATTTCCACCATTTTTATCCCGCTTACTTTTCTGGTCGGCGTGTACGGAATGAACTTTGACAATATGCCCGAATTGCATTGGAAAAACGGCTATTTCTATCTTTGGGGCTTCATGGTTTTCATCGCGCTGGCACTGATCTGGTTTTTTAGAAGGAGAAGGTGGTTGTGAGGAGATGCCAGATTTTTAGATGCCAGATGTGAGATTTTTAGATTTTAGATGTGAGACAAGTCTTACGCTTATATCAACCAATTATCACATCATCACATCGCCACATCATCATATCAGCCCAATCGCTGCCATCATACGACCGGTGCGGCCACCGGATTTTCGGTGAGAGAAAAAACGATCATAATCAATAAAAGTGGAAAAAGGCGAAACCTCGATCTGCATTTCCGGCAATCCGAAATCCAGTAATTGCGACATATTTGCGGCTTTTAGATCGAGAAAAAACTTGTGCTTCGCCGGGTCGAATCTTTGAAAATCCGCAGGAAACAAATCCGCCACATCGGCATCCACTTCGTAGCTGCACTCGTCAATACAGGTGCCGATGAAGGCAAAACAATCTTCGGGGCGGCTGCCAAATTCCAGCGTCATTTTGCGCAGCGTTTTTTCGACGATCCTTTTCGCTGTGCCTTTCCAGCCGGCGTGGATTGCCGCGATTGCGCGATTTTTTTTATCAAAAACCAGCACGGGCACACAATCCGCCACGCTCACCGCCAAAATCAGGCCGCGCGTATCGGTGATAAAAGCGTCGTGTTCGTCAAAGTCGCCCGCCACATTTGTGAAGCAAATTTTGTCGTCGTGTACCTGTCTGCCCGCCACGATTTGGTTTTCATTGAAACCCAGTCCGCCGAAAAAACGGCGGCGGTTTTCGCGCACATTTCCGGGCGCGTCGCCCACGCGGTAACTCAGGTTGAGCGCATCAAAAGGCACCGCGCTGACGCCGCCCTGCCGGGTACTTTGGGCGGCTTTTATTTCAGGAAAATTTTTAAAAATATCGGGAAGCAGGTGCATGAATTTTCTTCTTTTTTAAAAAATCAAAACTACGCATTTGATTTTCACAGCGGTAAAAAACGGCAAATAGACGCTGCTCACATTACTTTTCTATGAAAAAAAATTGCCACTTTTGAAAAAACTTCTACCCGAAAAATGGTTTCTGACATTTACTTTCCATCGCCGCCGCTGGCGCATTTTTTTAATTCCTTTTATTACTACAAAGGTTTTGTGCCTGAGCACAATATTGACCGTTTTGTGCCCGACGGCAACACCGAAATCATCATTGATTTGACCGATTTTCCAAAATTTATTTACGACAATGACACCCTCGAAGAAAAGCAAGGCTTCAGAAAATACTGGGCTTCCGGCGTGCGCAGGCAATTTATTTCGATAGATTCCGGGCGCGATTCGGAGATGATGATTTTAAATTTGAAAAAAGGAAAAGCCTTTTCGTTTTTTCAAATGCCGATGGCAGAAATGTCGGATCAGGTGGTGGAAGGTGATTTGATTTTCGGCGATTTTATCGTGCGGCTGCGCGACGCAATCGGGACGGCAAAAACCATCAGTGAAAAATTTGAAATCACAGAAGCGTTTTTGTGTGAAAAAATGAAAACCCACCTCCGGGAAAACAATCCGTTCATGGATTTTACCATTCAAAAAATGCTGGATAACCCGACCCAACTGACGCTGCAATCGCTCGTATCGCAGGTCGGTTACTCACAAAAGCACCTCATCCATCTTTTCAAAAAACACCTCGGCGTGTCGCCCAAAACTTACCTGCGCATTTTGCGCTTTCAAAAAGCGATACAGGAAATCGGGCAACGGGGCGACATAGAATGGACGCACCTGGCGATAGATTGCGGCTACTACGATCAGGCACATTTTATCAATGACTTTAAAAATTTTTCGGGCTTCACGCCGGAAGAATACCTGCGCCGGCAAAAATCTTTTCCGAATTATATACCCGTTGGGTAAAATTTTTCCAATCAGAATTTTCGCTGCTTGTTTTCCTTTGCTCCGGACTTTGCGCTTATTTTTTAAAAAAAATCACGCTCAAAATGGCAAAAACATCATTTGAAATCGAACAGGAATTTTTACAAAAAATCAAAGAAATAACCGGCAAATCGCTGCCCGACTGGCTCGCCGAAATAAAAACGACCGGCATGAACGGCACGAAAGAAATCCTCGAATGGCTGAAAAAAGACCATGCGATGAATCACAGTCAGGCTTTTTTGCTCGCTGGCATTTACAACAATAACGGCAATCCGGTTTATGCCGACGAAACAGAGTTGCTGAACGCGCAATTTGGTAAAAATACGCACCTGCGCCCGCTTTACGACGCTGTTGTGGATTTCGTTTTGGCTGCCATTCCCGACACGATTGTGCTGCCGAAAAAAACTTACGTGTCACTCACGCTCGAACGCGAGTACGCCGCGATCGCCATCAAAAGCAAAGAAATCCGGCTGGGCATGGACTTGGGCGATCGCCCTTTTGACGAGTATTTGCAAGCCTCCAAATCGCTCGGCGCTATGCCGCGTATTTCGCACATGACGCTGCTTACGGATGCGTCGCAACTTACGCCGCAATTGAAAGACCTGCTGCTTGAAGCCAACAAACGGGTCAATAAAAAATAACAGAGGAGTTTTCTTTTGCTGCTTTTAATTTGGCGTGCCGGCGGCTATCCAGGCTTCTATCTGGTCAATGTCGCAACTGCCCAGGGGGCTTGTGCCTTGCGGCATGGCTACAAATCCCGCTTCGCGGCGCAAGGCGCCCACCATCCTGTTGAGCCGGGGAAAATTTTTGGCGTCGTCGTACGAGGCGAGGCTGCCATTCACCGAACCGGAATTGTGGCAGCCGGAAAGCGTACAATTGGAATCAAAAATACTTTTTACGGTATTCGAATAGGTAATGTTTGTCGTGCTGCATTCGTCGTCCTTCGAACAAGAAGTGACCTGCAAAAACAATCCGCAAAGCAGTAGTAAGCTCAACAGCGATTTCATTTTTAAATAAATTTTAGGTGATAAGTAAGTTTTTACAAACATAAAAACGCGCCGCCACACGCCGGCAATTTTGAAAATCCTCTATCCGTCAGGCGACAATTTTCAAAATTTAAAATTCAGCTTACATCCGGTTTTACGTCTTTCCAATTCCACAAGTAGCGACAGGCGAAGGTGCGGTAGGGCCGCCAAGGTTCGGCGGCTTCGTGCATTTGTTTTTTGAGTTCTTTAGGGTGGTCGCTCAAATTGTACAATTTGCGCATTGCTTGCTGAATGCCCAGGTCGTCCACGGGCAGCACGTCGGGGCGATTGAGTGAAAACATCAGGATCATTTCCACCGTCCACTTGCCCACGCCTTTTATGGCGGTCAGTTTTTTGATGATGGCTTCGTCGCTTTCCGCGTCCCAGTCGTGGTTTGTATTTTCGGCAAAAAAGGCGGCTACATTTTTCGCGTAAGCCGCTTTCGCGTTGGAAAAACCGACAGCGCGCAGCCTTTCAATTTCGATATGTTGCAAGTCAGTAGCGGCGGGGAGTTTTTTGTGAAAAAAAAAGAGAAAGCGCCCGAAAATAGTCTCGGCAGCTTTGACCGAAAGTTGTTGCGAGACGATGGAACGCAGCAAATATTCATACACATCGCGCCCTTCGTGGATGACCGGCGGCGGCGTGGATTCGATGATCGGAACGAGTAACGGGTCGGCGGTTTTCAGGTGGTCGAGGATTTTTTTGTCCATCGTTTTTTAAAATGTGAAATCAAAAATAAAAAACGATGCGGTTCGATCCACCCGGTTTTGAAATTAGCGGACGTTTTCCGGTTTTATTTTTTTACAAATTGCCTGATCTGCCTGCCGTTTTCATCCGACAAAAGCAGCCAATAAGCGCCGCTACGGAGTGCTGAAATATCTAACTCATTTATTCCCGTTTCCAAAAATTCCTTTTTCAAAATCACTTCGCCGTCCAGCGAAAACACGGTAGCCGTTTTAAATTTTTCACCCGTTTCGATGTTGATTTTTTCCCCGGCGGGGTTTGGGAAAATGTTTACAACCAACTCTTTTTCAATTGATTCGGTGGCGGAGGCGCATTCCAAGTCATTGATTTTTTGCCAAAGTTCGTTGTCGAACACCGTGATGGCTGCGGCGGATTCGCGGGCCGAGTCGCCCATCCTGACCACCACCATATTTTCACCCGGAACCACATAAATTTTCTGATCGTTTTTTCCGAGCGCGGCGTACATATCTGCCGGTCCGTCGGGCATCATGGAGCCGTTGAAAACATTGCGCAGCACTGGTATCATGAACGATTCTTTGCCGTTGAGCCACCAAAGGTAGCCGTACGATTTATTCAATTGTTGCGAGCTTTCTTTCATGTCGTGCAGGTATTCGGCGTCGCTCAAAATTTGCTGCCCGTTCCAGTTTCCGTTTGCCAGCGCAAATAGTCCGAAACGCGCCGCGTCGCGCGGTTTTCCGTATAAATGTCCGCTCACCCACAGCCCGCTCATGCCGATTTTATTAGCCAGCCGGCTGTAATAAAACAGATTATACGATTGCCCCGAAGCGGCTTCCAGCACATTTTGCAAAAGCAGGTAAGGCGCGTTGTGATAAGCCCAGCGCGTACCCGCGTCGGCTTTATATTTGAGGCAGGAAGGGTCGAGACAAAAAGTAGTACCGTTCAGGTCTTCCTCGTTTTCGTCCAACCCGCTGGTCATGGACAATTGGTGACGAATCGTGATGAGGTCTTCCTTTTCGGGCGGCGCGGAAGTCCAGCCGGCGCCGAGGTATTTGGAAGTTTTGTCATCGAGGGCGAGCAGGTTTTCCTGCTTGGCGATACCGACGAGTACCGAGGTGATGCTTTTGCCCGAAGAAGCGTAATACCAGAGCGAGTCTTTGGTGAAACTATCGAAATAGCGCTCCACCACGATTTTTCCATCTTTTAAAATGATGAAAGCTTTTGAATTTTTTTCATCCAAAAACTGGTACAAATCTTCGAGTTTGTCTGTGCACCAGTTCAGTTCGGAAGGGTCGAGCGTAGTCCAGGTGTTGCCGGAGTTGGGCGGGAAGTAAAGATTTTGGGCAGATGAAAATTGTAAAATGAGGAAAAGCGAAACGAGGAGTGAAAAGCTATTTTTCATAAAATGATTTTTTATAAAGACCCGACAGCGACCGGACAGTTTAAACTATGCGCCGTTTTAAAAAATGTTTTTCAAAGGTCGAATTTTTCAAAACCAAAACTCGGCAATTAAAAAATCATTCGCGCGGTTTTGATACTTCGTTTTATCTTCGCGCTCTCGGAAAATTTCAAAAACAGCGATATTTTTTAAAACAAAAAGTGCCGTTTTGTATTTCTCACAGACGGTTAAAATTGCTTTATGGCTCAGTCTGAAAATGGTAGTGTGCAAAATGAGCAGCAGTATATCGAAGTAGTGGGCGCTCAGGAGCACAACCTGAAAAATATCGATGTTAAAATCCCGCGCAACCAGTTGGTAGTCATCACCGGCATCAGCGGTAGCGGCAAATCTTCCCTCGCATTCGACACCATTTATGCCGAAGGACAGCGGCGCTACATGGAAACATTCAGCAGCTACGCTCGCCAGTTCATCGGCAGCATGGAACGCCCGGAGGTAGAACAAATCACCGGGCTGAGTCCTGTCATTTCCATCGAACAAAAAACGACGGGCAACAATCCCCGCTCCACCGTCGGCACGGTCACGGAGGTGTACGATTTTATGCGTCTGCTTTTCGCGCGGGCGGGCGAGGCATACTCGCACATGACCGGCAAAAAAATGGTGCGCTACACCGAAGAGCAGATGATCGAGCACATTCTGGAACAATTTTCTGAAAAGAAAATCCTTCTGCTCGCGCCGCTCGTGCGCGGCCGTAAAGGTCACTACCGCGAACTTTTCGAGCAAATCAGGAAGCAGGGCTACACCAAAGTGCGCATTGACGGCGAGGTGGAAGACATCAAACCCGGCATGCAACTCGACCGCTACAAAGTGCACGACATCGAAGGGGTGATAGATCGCCTCAAAATCGGCGCGGACCGCCACGACCGCCTCAAAGAGTCTATTGGATTGGCGCTCAAAACGGGCAACGGCATCATCCTGATTCAGGACGCGGATTCGGGCAGTATCGCGGGGTATTCAAAATCGCTGATGGATGCCGAAACGGGTCTTTCTTACGAAGAACCCTCGCCCAATACTTTTTCTTTCAATTCACCTTACGGTGCTTGTCCGGTCTGCACCGGACTTGGTTTTGTGAATAAAGTGGACTTGCAGCGCGTGATTCCCGACGACTCAAAAAGTATCAACGAAATCGGCATCGTGCCTTTCGGCGAGGTGCGCGACAACTGGACTTTCAAACAACTGCGCGCCATTTCCAAAAAATACAATTTCACTTTTGCTACGCCCGTAAAAGAAATTCCCGAGGAGGCGATGAAGGTGATTTTGTACGGCGGCGACGAACTTTTTGAAATGAAATGGCTGAACAGCAGCCAGAGCGATTTGGTGTACAACCTGTCATCCGAAGGTATCGTGAATATGCTGGAGCGCTGGTACCGCGACACCACTTCCGAAAAAATCAGGCAGTGGGCGGAAGAATTTTTAACCGTGGACACCTGCCCGGAATGTGGCGGCGGGCGGTTGAAAAAAGAGTCGCTGCATTTTAAAATTCATGATAAAAATATCGCCGAACTGGCGGAGATGGATTTGCGCGAATTGATCGGCTGGTTTGAAAACGTAGAATCAAAACTATCTGAAAAACAGCAACTTATCGCCCGCGACGTACTCAAGGAAATCCGGCTTCGGCTCGGTTTTTTGTTGCACGTGGGACTGGATTACCTGTCGCTCAACCGTCCGGCGCGCACGCTCTCCGGCGGCGAAGCGCAGCGCATCCGGCTGGCGACGCAAATCGGCTCGCAACTGACGGGCATCACCTACATCCTTGACGAACCGAGTATCGGATTGCACCAGCGCGACAATCAGCGCCTCATCGAAGCGCTTCGCGAGCTGACCGAAATCGGCAATACGGTGCTGGTGGTGGAACACGATAAAGACATCATGCTGGCCAGCGATTATCTGATTGACCTCGGTCCGGGCGCGGGCAAGCACGGCGGCGAGGTGGTGGCCAAAGGCAAGCCGGAAGAATTTTTAAAAACTTCCACGCTCACGGCGGATTACCTGAAAAATGAAGTGCGCATCGAAGTGCCCAAAAAACGCCGGACAGGAACGGGTGAGTTTTTGAAAATAACGGGCGCGACGGGCAACAACCTCAAAAATGTGGATTTGAAAATTCCGCTAGGCACTTTTTGTTGTGTGACCGGCGTGAGTGGCAGCGGCAAATCCAGCCTGATCAATGAGACTTTGTACCCGATTTTGCGCCAGCATTTTTATAAAAGTCTGCAACGGCCTTTGTCTTTCAAAAAAGTGGAAGGGCTGGAACACGTAGACAAAGTGTTGGTAATAGCCGACTCGCCGATCGGTCGGACGCCGCGCTCCAATCCCGCCACTTACACGAATGTTTTTACCGAAATCAGGAATTTGTTTACCAACCTGCCGGAGGCAAAAATTCGCGGTTACAAAGCCGGGCGTTTCAGTTTTAATGTGAAAGGCGGGCGCTGCGAGACCTGCGAGGGCAGCGGTATGCGCACCATCGAAATGAATTTTCTGCCCAACGTGTACGTGGAATGCGAGACCTGCCTCGGCCGGCGCTACAACCGCGAGACTTTGGAAATTTTGTACAAAGGCAAGTCTATCAGCGACGTGCTGGATATGACCGTGGAGGAAGCGGTGGAATTTTTTGAACCCATCCCCAAAATTTTCCGCAAACTAAAAACCCTGTCGGAGGTTGGTCTGGGCTACATCACGCTGGGACAGCAGGCGACGACGCTTTCGGGCGGCGAGGCGCAGCGCGTCAAACTCGCCGAAGAACTCAGCAAGCGCGACACCGGCAATACTTTTTATATCCTCGACGAACCTACCACAGGTTTGCATTTTGAAGACATACGTCACCTGCTCGAAGTGCTCAACAAGCTGGTGAAAAAAGGCAACACGGTGCTCGTCATTGAGCACAACATGGACGTGATAAAAGTAGCAGACTGGATCATAGACCTCGGACCGGAAGGCGGCTCCGGCGGCGGCCAAATTCTCTGCGAAGGCACGCCCGAACAGGTCGCCAAAGTGAAAAAAAGCTACACGGGACAGTGGCTGGAAAAGGAGTTGGGGTGAGTGGTAAAAAAATGCTAAATTTGAAAACAAATGTTGCTTTTTTCATCAAATGTTGAAATTATGACAGTAATTATTGAAAAAGGAATGAGCGTCGCTGAGATCAAAAAAAGGCTTGAAAAATTAAAAATCAAGTCCAAAGGTTTTAATGCGGCCAAATTTCTGGGAAAAGTAAAATTTGAAGAAGATCCGCCTGTCATCCAAAAAAAATTAAGAGATGAGTGGGAGTAGTATCATTAAGTATTATAATCAATTTTATTTTTGAAAACTTCGTTTCTGAGTTTTTTAAATTGTTCTAAATCTGAATTCAAAACTCTGGCTCCAAGACTTTTTAGAAATTTAGATGCTTCTGCGTGGCAGTATTTCATTTTACCGGTACTTCCACATGGACATTGATCATTTCGCCCAACTCCTTTTTTTAGTGCTTCTAAAAATTGGATAAACAAATCAATATCTGATGATCCCAACAGCTCAGTGTAAAACTGATAAATTCCCCATTCCTCATGTTCATATTCCCCATTTAAGAAGTAAGATTTTTCACTGTAAAATATCTGGTTTGCAAAAAAAGCATAAACCTTTTGCTCAATAAACTCATGCAAGACAATACCTTTTTTGGCTAGTTTTACTAGAATGTAAGGAATATCGAGACAACATTTTCCATCAATTTCTATATGCCTTTTGTCTTCTCTTTTTATCAGATTGCTTGTCTCATAAACAAGAGGAACAGAATACGGGTAGCCCTGATCTAAAATTATTTTAATCTCAAAAGTTTCCCAATATTCTCCAGAGCTATCACAGATATCTATCTCCCCAAATATTATGATTGGGGAGTTAATATTTAACTCCCCAATTTTCAGCTTTGGAAATTTATTTTTTACTTGTAAAAACTCTTTGATTAAGAAAGACTTACGATCCATTCTTTGGTAAATATGGTCTGTTATCTCTTATTAAGGGTTTTAAATTTTCTATGTCTTTATAAAGATTTTTTTTCCGTTTTATCCTTAAATTACCAGCTAAATCAGTGGCTATAAAATCTTGAGCTTTAAGAAAATTTAGCCAGTGGAAATCATATTGCTTATAGAAAAAGTTTTCTGATTCATTTCTGAAAATGAATGCGTCTCCTGAGTTATTAGTTCTATCTGATACCGAAGAAAAGAAATCCTTTTCTTTTGAAATACTAAAGATATTTTCTCCGATCACTATACCATTACTTTCAGCCATATTTTGCATTTTACTAGCTAAACTTGTATGCAAACTGCAAGTGGTGATTTCACTTATTTCACCAATTCCCGCTAGTGCCCAAATTACATCAAGATCATGTCCGAGGTCTATCCCTATTCTAGAGTGTGTCTGAAAAATCGGAGTAAAGAAAAGGAGTTTGTATTTTTCGGCTA
>CALMIT010000571.1 GCA_937864255.1 uncultured Saprospiraceae bacterium | reverse complement strand
GCCACGAACTGACGAAGTGGATGAACGTGTATGAGGGATGATGAAGGACTTATTTCCTCTGCGAACTCCGCGACTCTGCGAGAAATTACTTAGTCGTGCTTTTGTGTAAATCCTTGTGTTCTTAGTGGTTTTCTTTTTTTAACACAAAGACACAGAGGAGACACAAAGAGCACAATAATATTGAGCCTAAACTTTCATCACCCTTTATCCACTTTCATAAACCCCCGAACAAATGACGAATGACGAGTGTAGAATGACGAATAAGGAACAAGGAATTTTGAATGTAGAATTTTTCTCCGCTCAATGTCACCCGCGCTACCCTCTCCTCCCCTTCGGGGAGACCGGGAGGGGCTTCTTTTTTCAAAAAAGAGAGGCTGCGCAGAAAAAAAATTCTTGGCAACCTCTCAGTGGAATTCAAATATTATAGATAAAATTCCTGAAAGCCGGAGCTGGTATTTTTAGAAACCAATGACAGCTGAATTTGCCTTCGTTGCGGTAGTCAGTAGTCGGAAAATCAGTGTAGTTCTGCATCACGTATTCACCTTTGAGCAACATATTTTTGGTCGGAAACCAACCGGCAGCAAATGCAAGCCTGTCAATACCGATTTCCAATTGATTGCCGTTTGCATCAACTACTCCGCGCGGTTCGCCTTTCATTCCGATGTAGCGCGCGCCGATGTACATCTGTTCGCGAGGCAGGAAGCGGTAAATTGCTTCTGCGGAATATTGAGTGAAATTGCGTTTTTCCCAGGTTTTATTACCTACTTCGCCTTTTGTATCGGCGTAGTTGCTACCGTTCAAAATTTCATAAGAACCGAATATTTCCAAGCCTTTATACTTGATAAAAGGATTGACCATCACGGCAGTCAAACGGTTGGGCATATCAGGATTAAAACGACCGGAAGTAAACTGGCTGGCTTGAGCAGTCGCCGTTCCGTTGCTTTCCAAAGCAGGTTCCATGGCAAGGAAGTAGTGCGAGCCGGTGCGGTCGCCTGCATACAATGTATTTCTCTGAATATTCGGATTGTTGTAAATAGAAGCTGACAAACGGAATCTCAGGTCTTCGAAAGTTTTGTCATAAGCCAGTTTTGCAAAAATAGACGGCGTTTTTTTGGTTGGCACCACGCCTGCGCTGTTGTTTGCATCCGGGTAATTTTCCACGTTGCCGTTGATAAACCCGGAAGTCATACCCACCATTCCCATGAATCCGTCAACCGGAAAAAGATAAACTTCAGCGCCGATTTCGGTAGCGAAAGCATCGAGGATGTAATTTTCTACAAAAGGATTGTAGATGGAATTACCGCCGTCGGTACGGCGAAACTGCATATCGCCAAAGTTAGGCGTGAAGTGACCGATTTTCACCCGCACATAATCAGAAAACCAGGCCGGGTTGCCAAACATCGGCAGTTTGTCTATTTGAATGTAGCCGCCTTTCACCCAAAATTCGGAGTGGTGGCGTGAAGACATGTAGTTTTCCAGACACACCCGGATACCGTCTTCGATTTGAAAATCAAGGTTCAAATTTGCCATCGCCAGGTTGAAGCCGCTCAATGTGGCGCTGGTAGTGTCTTCAGCAGGCACAACGCCGTACAGGTAATTTCTGTTGGTTGCATTTGTGCCCGAAACGGGTACGTAGGTAGGTTTGTTTTCGTGAGTCAGGTATTGAAAATCTTGTGTGAACGCGCCGCCGATGCGGAGTTTGAATCCTTCATAAGCCGGCTGTTCGGCTTTTTTGGAAGGTTCGAAAGTGTTGATGCCCGTTTGGTCCCAGGGGCGGAAATATTGCAGACCGGGTTGCTGGGCTACAAGATAACCTGACAGCAGGAAGAAAAATAAACCTAATAAGCCGATTTCGAATTTGATAGTCGCTCTCATGACACGAGAATTTTTATAGTTAAGTGGTAAAAGAGTTTTTTTAAAAAAGTTGATTTTCTATTTGCTCGAGGTAGCGTTGGGAGTCAGTGTTACAGTGAATCGTATGGTTACGTCGTCGCCCGTTTTGATAGAGCCAAACATAGCCGTCGGTGGTTCCATATTGTACGTGGTCATCTTGATTTGCTTCTCCCCGCTGAATTCGAAAGCGCCGCCGGCCGCAGCCTTCGCGTTTACGGTCATGTCAACGGGTTTTGTAACGCCGGCGATGGTCAGGTTGCCCGTGGTTTGCAACGCGAAGCCATTGCCGGATTTCGTAATTCCTTTTACAGTGGTGAGTTGGTAAGTAATATTCGGATTGGTTTTGTGTTTCAGCGCGTCGTAAGTTTTGCCATCCATGATGGAGCCTTTCGGGCTTTTGATTCCCTTCACGGGAATTTTTACTTTCACGCCCGACACACTTTTTAATACGCCCGCCTCAACGGTCAGTTCGCCGCTGCCTTCCACCGTAGTGACGTCGGAAGTCCAGTCGTGCAAACTGGAAGTGCCGGAGACGGTAAATTTTGAAGATTTTAAAGTCCACGAACCCTGCGCCATCGCAAAGGCGGCTATGAGGACAAATAAAATGGTGCTATACGCTTTCATGTTTGAATTCCTTTTATGATGAATAAAAATTGTTTTGATGATGCAAACCTACCGCACATCTCCAGCGTGCAGGGTGACATCGGTGAGGGCGCTGACTGAACTTGGTCACGCCGCACGGTGACGATAGTCACTATCTCCACCGCACGAATTAAATTTTCAAAAAGGAATCGGGGCAAAGCCGGCAGAAACACTACCCCCCTGCAAAACTTTTGAATTACCTTCGAATAAAATCCGAAAAACTTAGCGCGTAATTTTAATAAGGACATTAAAGTCACGGCGGAGAATGTGCTGATATAGCCCCTCCCAGCCTCCCCGAAGGGGAGGAGACAGGATGGGAAGCGGAGAGAAGTTCTACATTCCTTGTTCTTTGTTCGTTATTCGATATTCTAAAAAGTTCGTAGGTGGTAGATCGTAGTAAGAAGACAAGGTGAGCGGGTGAGAAAATTCGTCATTCCACATTCGTCAATCGTCATTTGTTCAGGGTTTATGAGAGTGAATGAAGGATGATGAAAGTTTAGGTTAAATATTATTGTGCTCTTTGTGTTCCCTTTGCGCCTTTGTGTTAAAAAAAGAAAACCACGAAGTACACAAGGATTTACACAAAGACACGAACAGCTAATTTTCTCGCAGAGGAAATAAGCCCTTCATCATCCTTCATACACATTCATCCACTTCGTCAGTTCGTGGAAGGGAGACGAGAGACTGGGTGAGGGGGAGAAAATTCGTCATTCGTCACTCTTTATTCGTCATTCAAAAAAATTCGTCATTCAAAATATGGAACACCTCAATGTAAATGGTAAAAAAGTGCTGGTACGCGTGGACTTCAATGTGCCGCTCGATAAAAACACTTTTCAAATCACCGACGACACGCGCATACGCGGCCCATTGCCCACCATCAAAAAACTGCTGGAAATGGGTGCCGCCGTCATCCTCTGCTCCCACCTCGACCGCCCTTTGAAAAAACTCAAAGAAGACGGAAGCATTGACACACAACGATTTACGCTGCGCCACCTGGTAGATCACCTTTCCCAGCTTTTGAATATCAATGTACACTTCGCGCCCGACTGCGTGGGACCGGATGCCGAGCGCGCCGCCGCCATGCTCCAACCCGGCGAGGTGCTGCTGCTCGAAAACACCCGCTTCCACAAAGGCGAAGAAAAGGGCGACGAAGCCCTCGCCTTTCAGATGGCCAAGCTGGCGGATTTTTATATCAACGACGCCTTCGGCGCGGCGCACCGCGCACACGCTTCCACCGCCACCGTCGCGCAGTTTTTCGACGCCGACCACAAAGCCTTCGGCTACCTCATGAAAGCCGAAATAGACAATGCCAATAAAGTACTCAACAACCCCGCCCGCCCGCTCACCGCCATCATCGGCGGCGCGAAGGTGAGTGACAAAATA
>CALMIT010000570.1 GCA_937864255.1 uncultured Saprospiraceae bacterium | reverse complement strand
AATTTCAATCAGACCGTCCGTATCAAATGTGGCCATTCTTTCCACGTACACATAATTCTGCAGGGTAGGATTAGGATAAATCATCACCATATCGGCGTCTTTGACCAGCACAATATGTTCAATATTTGAAAAAACACGAACGCCTGTCGCCGTTTCTATCCTGATGATTTGGTAATGACTGTGTCCTTTTTTCGGCGATTTATCCACAAAACTGTAATGATTCATCTGATCCGGCGTCCCCGCCAGGTTCAACTCTGCAATACTTGTAAAATTGATGCCGTCGGCAGATCTTCTAACCAGATAAGTATAATTGGGCGCTTGCGAAATCGTACTCCACTCCAAAAGCACCTCGCCTTTGTTGATAATCGTTGAATTCAAACTCATGGAGCTACCGCACAGACCCGGATCGGTGACGATGACAATTTTCAAAATATTATGCGCTACACAGTTATTGGCATTTACTGTCAGGCGTACGGTTCTTTGACCAAAATTAGTCCAACTTACATTATTAACCACTCTCGAATTGGAAGTTCGCGGCGTGGCATTATCACCAAAATCCCATTGGTAAGTTGCACCGGGACCTTCGTCCGTAGCAAAAAATGTATAAGATTGCCCCTGGCATACTACGCTCGGGCCGTTAATTTCAGCTTTGGCGTCATCATCCACGATTTTCGCAACGATGTTCGTCTCCAGAAAGTCTTCACAAAATTCTCTGCGCGTACAGCGCACATAGTAGGTAGTTTCATAAATTACAGGTGGATTATACGTTTGTCCGGTTGCACCCGGAATCGGCTGGAAGCTACCCGTAGAAAATACGTTGCTGGTTGTACTTTTCATCCACAAATACTCAATGCGGCCAGTACCGCCGGTTGGCGGCGTCAATTCTACGATCAGTGCAGGATCATGTCCCGGCCCGCAAAATTCTTCATCGTAACCAATAGTGCCGGCGCTATTCAGATTCACACATTTATCATAAAATCCGGCATCAAAAGTCAGGTTGGTGTCACCGGGCATCAGGAGGATGTTGGTAATCATTCCATTGGCAGGATTGATGTCGCTGTCTTTTGCATCGTCAGAACCTGCGTTCTGTATGGTTACCATGAAATTGACAGGCGTATCAAAAGTCAATTTATAAGTACCGGGATTCAGGTCATTAAACATGTACATCCCGTTCACAGCAGTAAAAGTCATCTCATTCACTGCGACACCCGCGGTGGTTGTACCTGTCAAGGTCACTTTTACGGCTCTGATGCCAGGCTCTCCGGCATCCTGTATTCCGTTCATATTTTTATCCTCCCAAACGAAATCACCCAATTTTCCTAAAAGAGCTCTGGGGTTTTCCAATTCCACAGAACAGGTAGAAGTACATCCTTCCGAATCGGTGACGGTAACCGTATAAGTGCCGGCTGCCAAACCGGTCGCTGTCGGGCCGGTTTGCCCATTACTCCAGGCGTAAGTATAACCCGGTGTGCCGCCGCTTGCCGTGACAGTTGCCTGCCCGTCATTTCCACCCGGTGTCGAAATAGAATCCGTCACCGCAACCGTACAAATCAAAGCACTCGCCGGCTGTCCGATGGTGATGCTGGCGCTGCTTGAGCATCCGCCATTGTCGGATACTGTCACGGAATAAACGCCGGCTATCAAATTACCCACCGTGCTTGAATTTCCACCGTTGCTCCAGGCATACGTATAAGGCGCTGTACCGCCTGATACTTCTGCGGTAGCCGAGCCATCATTTCCTCCGAAACAACTTACCGATTGCGATGTAATACTCACCTGAATATTGCCGGGCTGATTTATTGTTACTGTAGCCGTGCCGGTACACCCATTCGCATCCGTTGCAGTTACGGTGTAAGTACCAGCTGAAAGTCCGGTAATTAGCGGCCCGGTTTGACCTGTGTTCCAAATAAAGGAATATGGCGGGGGGCCGCCAGTCGCAGGGGCCTCTGCCGAACCATTCGTCCCGCCACAAATCGTCACGTCATTTTTTGTAATACTGACAGTAGGAGAAGAACCGGCATTCACCACTACGGTAGCCGTTGCAGAACATCCTGCATTATCCGTAGCCGTTACGGTATAAGTGCCTGCTGAAAGTCCGGTAATGGCCGCACCCGAACTTCCGTTACTCCAGACAAAAGTATAAGGTGCAGTGCCGCCCGTTGCCATTGCGGTTGCCGTTCCGTCATTTTGTCCCAAGCAGGTTTCATCAGTCGCTGTCGCGGTAAGATCAAAACCTGTTGAAATAAGTACAACCGAGGTATCTATCGAACAATTATTAAAATCTGTTACAACCAATGTGTAAGTTCCGGGGCCTAAATTTGAAATCATCGGTCCAACTTGTCCGGTACTCCAGGTAAAAGTATAACCGGGTACACCCCCGCTGGCAGATGCTGTTATACTGCCGCCGGTTGCATTGAGACATCCGGGATGAGTGATCACCAAGTCAATAATGATGGGCGGAGGCTCGCTTACTACACCGGAGCCGACTACCACGCAACCATTCGCATCGGTTACTGTGACCGTATATGTGCCGGGTCCCAAAGGAAAAATTATCTGACTCGTCTGACCTGTGTTCCAAAGAAAAGTATAAGGCGCTGTACCGCCTGATACTTCTGCCATGGCGCTACCATCGCAGAGCATTGCGCATTGCGAGTCAATGGTTCTCACATTGACCGAAAGCGGTGAGGTAACAGTGATACAACTTACTGTCGCACAATCGTTATCGTCAGTCACCGTCACACAATAGAGGCCAGCTGCCAAACCCGTTTGAGATTGTGCCGTAGAACCATTGGACCATAAAAAAGTATAGGGGGCAGTGCCGCCCGATACATTCACCGTAACATCTCCCGGATTCACACACACCGTTCCGGTATGGACGGCCATTGCCGTAAGTTCAGGAGGAGTGGTAAGCGTAACAGAGCCTATGGCTATTGCCAAATCAATATCCGTCACGGTTACGGTGTAAGTCCCTGCACCTACGCCGAAAATGGCCGGGCCGGTGTGTCCCGTATTCCAAACATAAGTATAAGGAGGCCATCCGCCGGAGGCAGTAGCTTCCACTACCCCATTGGTATAACCCGCGCAGGTAGGATTTATGCCGGTTACAGTTACGGAAACCTGTGCAAATGCAGCGTAAACGAAAATGATTTGAAAGAAGGCAGCAAAAAAAACGGTGATAAAACCATCGTTCCCTTGCCGTTTGGAGGCTGGTAAAATTTTGTTCATAGTTGGGAATTTGGATAAATGATTAATAAGCCCTTTTACAAAGGGTTGCCAATTATTCTTAAAACCAAAAATTCAAAATTAATTGAGTGGAGCAGTAAAAAGAGTCTAAAAACTTTTGAAAAGCCGAAGGGAAGTTACTTCAAAAGTAGTAGCAAAGAAAACTATTTAAATTGTTTTAAACAATAATCGCAAGCACAAACTTAAAAAATACCAGTTTTCGGGAAAAAAGAACGGAAGGGATTTGCCAAAAATAGTAAGCCGCGTCACGAGAACGTGACACGACCCACTATTAACAAATTATAATCCCATGAACATATTCAATCTTGACGGGGAGCTTCCCAGGGCTCCCCTGAGGACAAAGTCCTCATTTTTTTGATTTCTGCTTTCAACATTGTGAGTAAAAACTCAACATCCCAATGAAATAAATCTTAATACTTTTTATTACGAACTTGAAGGTGCTGATAAACAGCTATGTAAAAATCCCACTTTTCAATTTTGAATTGATAGCAAGGCGTCCCGACTTTATTATCGGGACGACCCGCTTATCTGTAATCCCATGAACATATCCAAAATTTTGTCGCCGATTCATTTACCGGCTTCATTCATTTTGATGATACAAGTATCCGAACAAATGTTTCTGCAAACCAAGACAAATTTTTGGCTTTGTGAAAATTAAATAAAGAGGGAGAAAAGCGTCGGATCTTTTAAAATCCAGCATTTTTAAATTAAATTTTGATCAGCTTTTGTGAAAAAAATATTTCCAAAAAGAAAAAAATGGCTGGAAAAAATTTGAATTTTTTTTCAAAAAAAGAGAGAAAACTATTGAAACGGGTTTTGAAGTTCTGGTTTTTTTAATGAAACCGTATCGGTGAGGGTCTTCAAAAAGATAATAATGTCGCGTTTATTTTCTTCACTCAAGTGTATATCAGTGATGAGCGGATCCAGATTATCAGCGTAATGTCCGCCGGAAGCATAGTGATTCAATACTTCCTCAAGCGTGTTAAATCTGCCGTCGTGCATGTATGGCGCAGTTAATGCAACATTCCACAAAGTCGGTGTCCTGAATTTTCCATTTTCAAAAAGTCGCCCGGTTACTTCGCCGCGTCCCTTGTCCGGGAAGTCATTCAATGAAAATGCCTCGTCCAACCCGTTGTTGATGTAATCGTTATTGGTAAACAAAGGGCGATTATGGCAGTGAAAACATTGCGCGTCAGGCAGCGTGCCGCCCGAAGCGTCAAAAAACATGAGGTAACCATTCAATTCCTCGTCAGTCGGAAAGCCGTCTTGTAGTACAAACAATTTGTAAAATCTCGAATTCTTTCCCACCAGAATGGTTCTTTCAAACTGTGCGATA
>CALMIT010000569.1 GCA_937864255.1 uncultured Saprospiraceae bacterium | reverse complement strand
GGCGCAGCATACAAATGGCTTACAATGAGGAAAACAACATCACCCCAAAAACTGTGAAAAAATCAAGGGAAGATATTTTAAGCGCACATTCCATTCTGGATGTGAGAGGCCCTCGCGGGGGAAAGGCTTATGTCGAACCGGAAGAAGTGAGCGTAGCTGCCGATCCTTTGGTGAAATATATGTCGAGAGAGCAGATAGAAAAACTGATAGTAGAGACAGAGCGAAAAATGAAGCAAGCAGCCAAAGATCTGGACTTTGTAACGGCTGCGGGCTTTCGCGACGAGCTGTTTGCCTTGCGAAAACAACTCAAAGACGCCCTGTAAGCAGTAAAAAAAGACCGCCGAAAAAATTCTTTTCGACGGTCTGGCGAAAACTACCTAAGTGGACTTGAGAAAATTTTCCTAACCATATTTTAAGTTACTTAACCACTAGCACCGGGATTTCCGGATTGGAATCCAAAACACTTTCCGTTACGCTGCCCATGAGCAGCAGCGCCACTTTGGAATGTCCTTTTGCACCCATGACCAAAAAATCCGCACCATTTTGATGGGCAAAATCTGTGATATAAGCAGCTATGCCGGGTCTTTCCCTGTTTAACAGAACTTTTTTCACATAATGCTCATCCTCGCCCGCGTACGTGTGGATAAAAGCATTCATCGCCTCGTTTAGATTTTTCTCGATGAGCGCTTCCATTTGATCCATCGTTTTTCCAATCCGGTAATAATTGAAATTCGGCATTTCATAAGCATGGAGGCAAGTTACCCGGGCTGGTTGTTCTACTTGTTTGCAAATAGCCAGAGCGGTTTGCAAAGCCCGGATAGAATTGGGTGAAAAATCAACCGGCACCAGGATATTTTGTATTATTTTTTTTGCTTCGGAGGGTATTATGAGCGCGTTTCCTTTTGTTTTTCTGGCCAGATTTCTCGCCAGGATGCTGTGCCAGCCTTTCTTTTTTTTCTGACCTATCACTACCAGGTCGGCTTTTAATTCTTCGGTATCCGAAAGGATTTCCTCCAAAGGATCACCGCTGCGCACGTCGTATTCGATATAGGCTTTTGTAGTTTTTTTGAAAATATTTTCTACCCTGCGCTCCATTTCTTTGATAATACCTTCACTCATTTCCTCGCCCAACGCAAAGTTCAGGTCGTTCTCATTCATTTCATCAATATTGAAAATTTCGGGACTAGGCACAACGTGTACAAAAAAGGCGGCGGAGACCGGAATTTTTGAAGCGAAAAAATGAAAATACGCCAGCAAATCGTCGTCGCTTTGATCCAATTCCACGCCTACGACGGCCTGCGTCACGGAAAAGGCTTCGATTTTTTTGGAAAACTCCGTTTTATCGGGCAGCAATGTTGTTTTCATGGTCGCAATTATTTTTATCAAAAAATTTCTTGCGAAAAGTAGTGCCCGCATTATAGCGCTGAAATGACTGGGGTCAGTAATTTATCTGACTTCGATCATTACCCGGACGATTACGTTGAAATCCGGCATTTTTATTCAGATTCGTATTTAAAAAGATACTTTGAAAAAGGGCGGGTTATTTTGATTGTTCCAGATAGGCTTCGTAGGCAGCGCCGATAATGCCCGCATTATTTTCCAAGATGGACGGTACTATCGGCGTTTCGAGTTTGAGATATTCGGCAAACTCGGCAAATTTTTTACCGCCGCCGCCGCCGAGGATTATCCAGTCGGGCGAAACAGTGCGTTCGAGATGATTGAGATAATCCGAAAGGCGCTTGCCCCAATCTTCCATACTCAGGTTTTGGTTTTTTCTCACAGCGTTTGACACTTGTTTTTCGGCAATTTTACCGTCTATGAAAAGGTGTCCGAATTCTGTATTTGGCAATAATTTTCCATCCAAAAACAAAGCAGAGCCGATGCCCGTGCCGATGGTGAGAAACAAAACGACACCTGATTTTCCTTTACCCGCGCCAAATTTTACTGCCGCCGCGCCGGCAGCATCGGCGTCATTGACCACAGTTATTTTTTGTCCGACTGTTTTTAAAAAAAGTGCTTCCACATTTACACCCACCCATTTTTTATGGATGTTGGCGGCAGAATATGCCACGCCCTTTTTTACGATAGCCGGAAAACCTACGCCGATGCAACCTTTCCATTGAAAATGATTGACGATGCGCAATACGGCCTCTGCGATGGCTTTGGGCGTGGATGGCTTCGGAGTATCAAACCTGAATCGCTCTGACAAAAAAACGCCCTCTTCCACATCCACGATGGCTGCTTTTATGCCTGTGCCGCCGATATCAATACCCAAAGCCGCTTTTTTCTTTTTGGACATTTATAAAACTATTTTATGACGCTTATTTTCATTTTCACGTCTTTCACGGGGCGGTCGCGTTGGTCGGTTTTTACCGCCGCAATTTTATCAATCACATCCAATCCTTCTATTATCTGCCCAAAAACGGTGTAATCTCTGTCGAGAAATGGGGTGCCGCCTTTTTCAGCATAAGCGTCCCGCAATGATTTGGCATATCTGAAACCTTTCCTGGATTCAATGTACGCGAGTTCTTCTTCTTTGACGGGCTTGCCTTGCACAATATAGAACTGTGAACCGGAAGAACGTTTTTCAGGATTTACCTGATCGCCTGTACGGGCGGCGGCCAGCGCTCCTTTGATATGTGCCAGCGAGTCAACAAACTCGGCAGGAATAGTGTAACCCGGACCGCCGCTGCCCAATGGTTGTCCGGCATTTGCTTTTTTGGATTCGGGGTCTCCGCCCTGTATCATGAAGCCTTCTATGATGCGGTGAAAAATGATGCCGTCATAAAAACCCTCTTCGGCAAGTTTTAGAAAGTTGTCGCGATGCTGCGGCGTAGCGTCATAAAGCTGGACGAGCATATTGCCGTATTCTGTTTCGATTTCTACGAGGCACACGTCGGGCGCTTTTATTTGAATGGTTTTTTCCACAGTGGTTGTTTTTTTGCCTTTTTCGGCGGTTAATCGAATTGTATAATTTCCGGATGATTTATAAACATGGCTGGGCGAAAACTCGCTGGAGCGGCTTCCGTCGCCAAAATCCCATTGATAAGTATCTGCTTTCTGAGATTCGTTTTCAAAAATGACCTTTGTCGGCGCTTTTTGTTTTTCTTCTGTATATGAAAAACGCGCGAGTGGTCTGGAGCAGGCTGCAAGCAAAAATACCATGCTCAACAACGCAATTGATTTATTCATTTTAGTAAAATTATGTGAGGGTGATTTTTCTTTTATTCAAGAATTCTGACTTTCATTTTCACGTCTTTATTCGGACGATCTTTCACAAATTGTGAAGTCGGCGTAGCCGCGATTTTATCAATCACATCCAGCCCTTCTATTACGTAGCCGAATACAGTATATCCGCCATCCAAAAACGGCGCACCGCCGGTATGTTCGTACTGCTGTATCTGCGCGGCAGTGTAATTCATGCGATTCTGCCGGGCGATTTGGGCAAGTTGTGCTTGCTGCATCGTTTGCCCCTGTACGATATAAAACTGTGAACCGGAAGATGCTTTTTCGGGATTTACGCCGTCGCCCAGCCTCGCAGCGGACAAAGCGCCTTTGGTGTGTGTCAGCGAAGGATGAAATTCTGCCGGTATGGTATAATTTGGCCCCCCGCCGCCGAGCATTTTTTCAGGCGCTGCGTTGCGTGAATCCGGGTCGCCTCCCTGTATCATAAAATTTTGGATCACCCGGTGAAACAAAAGGTCGTCAAAAAATCCCTCGCCCGCCAGTTTTATAAAATTATCGCGGTGCTTTGGCGTGAGGTTTGAAAGCTCTACTACCATATTTCCCATATCAGTTTCGATGACTACTTTCCGGCGTGGCGGTTCGGGAATGTTCACGATTTGCGTATCAGCGCTCATTTCTTCTCCTTTGTATGCTCTCAGGACGACGCGCATTTCGCCGAAATTTTGAAAAAGATGCGTCGGGTTTTGTTCGGTGGAAGTGGCGCCGTCGCCAAACTCCCAATTGTATTTTTCCGCATTGACGGAAGTATTTTTAAAACTGACCTCCACGGGGGCGGCTTGCGCCGGTATTTGTACTTCAAATTTTGCTTCGGGCTTTGCACAACTCGAAAGCAGCAAAACAAAGGAGCAAAAAACCAGACAGGCTTGTAAACGGCTCATGTGAAAAATGATTAACTGGATTCTAAAAATTCATTTTTAAAATATCGGATAACTTTCTGAATCAGAACGGATTCCTGATCTTTCAAGCCCTTTACGGCAAATGGTCGAAGGGGTTTCCAATGTGGCCACCCTTCGGTGTCCAATCCTTCAAATTCATAATAACCATCCTCGCTCAGCAGCCGGCAAATGGCAATGTGCATCAAATCCTGTTTTTCTTCTTTTGAAAACTGGTCTTTTACATGCCCCAGTTCCTGTATGCCGATGAGAAACAAAATGGCGTTCAGATCGGGCAGCGCATCGTGTCCCATTTTTTCTTTGACCCAGTGCCGCACGCGCAGCCA
>CALMIT010000568.1 GCA_937864255.1 uncultured Saprospiraceae bacterium | reverse complement strand
TTTGATGAAGGGGGTTGTAATATTTTATCCAGACAATCCAGGCGAGATTTAAGCCTATCACGGCGGCGAAAGTGATAACTGTTTGCTTCGTCGCAGGAAAATATTTCCTGATTTCCGCGCTGTCTTTTTCATAAAAAATAAATGATATGAGCCAAACTGCCAGCCAGGCCAGAAATACGGACAAAACGGTGGGCTTTATCATGCCGGCGAGCGCTATGGCCGCTGCACTCAGATAAAACCACCTGAATTTGTGATCTTTTAAAAAAAGCCAGTAAAACCAAAATGCCAGCAAGCTCAGCCCGACGGGGGGCGCATTGGGTATAAAGCCGAAACCGTAGAATATGAGCACCGGCGAACAAAGCATGGCGCCGGTAAAAAGCACGGCAGAAAAAGCATTTTGGGTCATATCCAAAACCACTCTCGAGAGTCCGTAAAAACCGGTGACAAGTATCAAAAAATTTAACCAGCGCAGCACGGCTTCTTTTGGCCCGGCGAGGTGATAAAGCGCCGCACCCAGGTAATAAATAATAGGAAATTCGCTGACGGCGGCATTATCTCCGCTGAGTACGTTGTGCATTTTAGTTTGAAAAAAGTGCATTCCGTTTTCATAATAACACATCGTTTGTGAAGCAGAATCGGACTGCCGCCATTGATGAAAGCCCATTGGTCCAAAATTCATCACATCGAAAAAACGGAAAAAAATCACCAGATAAACGAGCAGGATCAGGAAAAACAAGTCGTGTTGTCGGCGGAGATTTAAGTGCATTGTCTCATGAGTTTGTCGCGGTAAAATTAGCTTTAATAGCAGAAATTTTTGCGCCGGAGTTCTTTTTGTATTTCACACAAAACGGCCTTCGAAAGCAAAGCGTTTTAGATAAAAATTGTAAAAAAAGATAATGCCGGTCGTGAGTAGCTTGGTCACAAATTGATATTGCTGAAAAAAAGGAAACAGGTTGAGCAGGTAGATAATCAAAGTGCTGAGCAATAATCCGCCCACCGAAATGGTCATCGTCATCAGAAATACGTTTTGAACTTTACGATTTAGCTCAAAAATGAAGCGTTTTTGCATCCAAAAATTCATCAGCGCGGCAGAAGAATACGATATAATATTGGATACCACCGGCGAAAAAAACCAATGAACCAAGACGAGATACAACACATAATCCAGACCCGTGGCAATGGAAGAAGTAAGCGCAAAGCGAACTTTTAAGCGCAGTAATTCTTTTATTTTTTCAAAAGTGGATATGGGTTGACTCACGGTTCGTTTTTAAAAAATGCGCGCACTTCCTGCCAGTTGTTTACGCGGGTGAAACGATTTTCATGAATGTTGTGCGTGGCTGTGAAAAGCAGTCCGTGTCCGCTAAAATTTTCAATATTTCTGACATGGTCGTCTATCATGTAATCAGCGTGAATAATGCTTTTGTCGCCGCAAAGCACAAAATTTTTCCAGTGTATAAAAGGAAAATGGCGCTCCAGCCAGTCGTATTTATCTTCCAGCGAGTTGCGAAATTCCATAGCGGCAGTCACGATAAAAATGTCGTACCTGTCTGCCAGTTCGCGCACCACATCCTGACTGTCGGGCATGACGGGCAAATCTGCAAAAAATCCTTTTTCATGTAAAAACCCACGAATTTTGGAAGCGCCTTCCATGTCGTAAATTTTTTTCCCCCAGTATTCCTGCCGGCTGATGCGCCGTCCAAATTCCCGTTCGTATAAATCTTCAAATTTGGGCATCACATCGGCAATTACCTCGTCCATATCTATGGCAATCCTTTTTTTTGCAGCCATTTTCTGTCGCTTTTTATTGCAAAGTAAATAACTTCCTTTTCCAAAGAAAAACTTCCACCGCCTTATCGGCGCATTTGAGCGGTCTTATTTTTCTGCTATTTATAAAAGCTTTGTTTAAATTCGAACCGGAAAACAATCCTTTAAAAATTCGTCATGAACCAACCAAACAAGGAAACTTTTTCCTTTGCAATAGACCGGCAAAAAGAAATATACCTCGAAGGCGTGAGCGGGCGGCGTCCCATCGTGCCTGTACATCCGCAGGATTTGGAAGCTAAGGCAAAAACTGTAATGTCGGCGAAAGCCTTTGCGTATATGGCCGGTGGCGCAGGTTCCGAAGCTACTATGCGTACAAACCTCGACGGCTTTGAGCGTTGGAAAATTGTGCCGCGTATGATGCGCGACGTATCCCTTCGCGACACCTCCGTGGAGCTTTTTGGACAAAAATTGCCCGCTCCGTTTCTGCTCGCGCCCATAGGCGTTTTGGATTTGGCTCACGAACAGGGCGACCTAGCTGTAGCGCGCGCCGCTGCCGCTACGGGCGTCCCCATGATTTTTTCAAACCAGGCTTCCGTTGCCATGGAAAAATGTGCGGCGGCGATGGGCGCCGCGCCACGTTGGTTTCAATTATATTACAGCAAATCGAACGAACTGGTGGAAAGCCTGGTGCGCCGCGCTGAAAACTGCGGTTGCACCGCCATCGTCGTCACGCTTGATACGACGATGCTTGGCTGGCGTTTGAGAGATTTAGATTTGGCGTATCTGCCTTTTATGGAGGGCAGGGGCATCGCACAGTATGTGAGCGATCCTGTTTTTCAGCGTCTCATGGAGCAGTCCGTATTTCCTGGTAATACCAAACGAAGTATTACGGCAGATACGATTATTTCGGTTTTGAACCTGATGTATCATTATCCCGGCGGTAATTTTTTTCAAAACCTGTTTTCGGGCAAACCTGCCAAAGCTGTACGCACTTTTATTAATATTTACTCGCGCCCGTCGCTCACCTGGTCGGATATTTCTTTTTTAAAAAGTATTACAAAGCTGCCGGTTATCCTAAAAGGTATTTTACACCCCGAAGATGCCCGCCGCGCTGTCAGCGAAGGCGCCGACGGCATCATTGTATCCAATCACGGAGGCAGGCAGGTAGATGGCGCAATTGCTGCGATCGAAGCATTGCCGGGCGTCGTGGCAGCGGTGGAAGGGCGCGTTCCCGTGCTGATGGACAGCGGCATCAGAAACGGCGCACATATATTTAAGGCGCTGGCTTTGGGCGCCAGGGCTGTTTTGCTCGGTCGTACTTATACTTATGGACTTGCCATAGACGGACAGCGGGGCGTGGAAGCCGTTATTAATAATCTGAAAGCGGATTTTGAACTTACGATGGGACTGGCGGGCTGCAAGTCGGTGGAAGAAATCAGCCGCGACAATCTGGCTACTTAGCCAGTGCATCCAGAATTTGCTGTGCGTGACTTTTACTTTTCACCTTGTCTATGATTTTTTCGATCTTGCCTTTTTCATCAATAATAAAAGTGGTGCGATTCACGCCGTCGTATTCGCGTCCCATAAATTTTTTCGGACCCCAGATGCCGTAGGCTTTTATAATGGAAAGGTCTTCATCGGCAATCAGGCTGAACGGCAGGTCGAATTTTTTTATAAAATTGCCGTGTTTTCTGGGCGAGTCAGGACTTACGCCGAGTACCTCGATGCCTCTTTTTTTTAAAATGGAATAATCGTCGCGCAGGTTGCAGGCTTCGGTAGTACAGGTGGGTGTGTTGTCTTGCGGATAAAAATACAAAGCCAGTTTTTTCCCCTTAAAATCCCGGAGGCTTACCAGGTCTCCCTTTTCGTTGATACCTTTGAAATCGGGAGCCTTATCGCCTTCCCTGAGGTGCGTCATTTTCAGATTTTTTATAAAAATAAATTCCAGGTTCATTTTTTCGAAACAAGAAAATCGAATTACTGTTTGGCAAAATTTGCCCGAAATAATAGAAAAAAACAATCATTGAAAAATACAAGACTACTCATAACATTCGAAATACTCTGGTGGCTGCTCACGGCGGTGGTAGCCGGCGGGGTTTTGTACCCTGTTTGGCGCGAGGTGCCCGGCTATCCTTTTTGGGTTTCCAATATTATTTTCATCGCGGTGTTTTTCACTTTTGCACGCTGGATTTTTTTTACCCGCCATACTTTTTTTGCCGGAAAACAGCGGCTTAAAATTTTTGTGATAGCTGTCAGCGTGCCGGTCATCTTTTTGCTCATCAGCGAGCTTAATTTTTTTCAAACCAGCATTGACGAAGAAAGGCTGGAAAATGTGCTGAGCCACCTGGACGGCAGCCGGCAGGAGCAATTGTTTTCGTATATTCGAAACGAGATGATTTTTTTTGGTACGGGCAGCATTATAGCGGCAATTATTCTTCCGTTCAAAATGGCTGTTTCGATTTGGAAAAAGCACAATAAAGGCAAGGATTGAAAAAATACCCGCCCAAATTATTGCCGAATCAGGGGCAATTTCTATTTTCGGACTCTTCAATTTAAAAAGCAGCAAATGTTAGTTAAAACATATTCCAGTGCCGTACACGGCGTTGACGCTCAAAAAATAACGGTGGAGGTGAGTTCCGGCGGACAGCCCGTAGCCAGCAAAAATTTTTACCAACTGGTCGGTTTGCCCGACAACGCCGTCCGTGAAGGTTTTCAGCGAATCGAGTCAGCTATCAAACAAGTCGGGTATAAAATGCCACGCGCCCTTACGGTCGTAAACCTCGCACCCGCTGATATACGCAAGGAAGGCTCCGCGTATGATTTGCCTATCGCGCTCGGCATACTCGCCGCTGCCGGACAAATTGACCCCGACGAGTTGGAACATTACGTCATCATGGGCGAATTGGCGCTTGACGGCGCGCTCCGCCCCATCAAAGGCGCCTTGCCGATAGCCATACAGGCGCGCAAGGAAAAATTCAAAGGATTTATTTTGCCGAAACAAAATGCCCGTGAAGCAGCCATCGTCAACGACCTCAATGTGTACGGCGTAGAAAACCTGCTGGACGCCATAGAAATACTGGACGGAAAAAGCAGCATACAACCTCTGGTCATTAATACGCGGGAAGAATTTTACGATACGCAAAATGTGTATGAAGTAGATTTTTCGGATGTGAAAGGGCAGGAAAATATCAAACGGGCGCTTGAACTTGCCGCCGCCGGCGGTCACAACGCCATTCTGATAGGTCCGCCCGGAGCAGGCAAAACGATGCTGGCGCGCCGGCTGCCTTCCATTCTCCCGCCGCTCAATCTTTACGAGGCGCTCGAAACGACCAAAATTCATTCAGTAGCCGGCACGCTGCCGAACAATGCAGGTTTGATCACGACCAGACCTTTCAGGTCGCCGCACCACACCATCAGCGATGTGGCTTTGGTGGGTGGCGGTTCAAATCCCTTGCCAGGCGAGATTTCACTGGCGCACAATGGTGTGTTGTTTCTTGATGAATTGCCGGAGTTTAAAAGGACGGTGCTGGAGGTTTTGCGCCAGCCCATGGAAGAACGCCATGTGACTATTTCGAGAGCGAAAGTGAGCGTGGATTATCCTTCAAGTTTTATGTTGATAGCCTCGATGAATCCCTGCCCCTGCGGTTATTACAACCATCCCGAAAAAGAATGTGTGTGCGGCCCCGGCGTGGTAAAAAGGTATTTGACAAAAATTTCGGGGCCTTTGTTGGACAGGATTGATTTGCATGTGGAAGTCACGCCGGTGAGTTATGACGAGCTTTCGAGTTATGAAAAAACGTCCGAGACCAGCAAAGACATTGCAGGCAGGGTAGTTAGTGCGCGTGAAATACAGGCGGAGCGTTTTAAAGATTATCCGAGTTTGTATTGCAACGCGCAGATGCCGGGGCGCATGGTGCGCGAAGTGTGTCAACTCAACACGGCAGGAGTCAATCTTTTGAAAAAAGCGATGGAAAAACTCCAACTCTCGGCGCGTGCCTACGATCGGATTTTAAAAGTGGCACGCACGGCAGCCGACCTGGCAGGCAGCCCCGACATCAAAATCGAACATTTGGCGGAAGCCATTCAATATCGCAGCCTGGATCGCGAGGGCTGGGCGGGTTAGTGTTTTATTATTTCAAAACAATAGTGGATTTTTTTGTTCCTGAAGTCGGCCGGAATGGTCTGAGCAGAAATGTCTTTTATCGAAGCCCCTTTGATATTTTCCACATCTATTTTAAATTTTCTGAAATTGGTAGAAAAAAAGAGAACGCCGCCCGGATTCATTTTTTTCAAACATTGATTGATTAAAAATGCCTGATCTTCCTGCACGTCCAATACATCCGGCATTTTTTTGCTGTTGGAAAATGTGGGCGGGTCGAGTATGACGAGATCAAATTTTTTTGCGGAAGCCTGTCGCAGCCATTCTTTTACATCCGCCCTGACGAAATCATGCGCGGCTGTTGAAATCGCATTTACTTCAAAATTGCGCTTCGCCCATTGCAAATAAGTGTTTGACAGGTCAATGGTCGTGACCGATCGCGCGCCGCCCGCCGCCGCATAAACCGAAAAAGATCCGGTGTATGCGAAAAGGTTGAGCACTTGCTTGCCGGCGGCCATTTTCCGCACCATGTCGCGTGTGATGCGGTGATCCAAAAACAATCCCGTATCCAGGTAATCACTCAGGTTCACTATAAATTTCAGTCCGCCTTCCTCCACGATGATTTCTTTTTGGCTGCCGCCAAATTTTTCATATTGCCGAACGCCGCGCTGTTGCTCCCTTTTTTTGTAAAAAATATGTGCGGGAGGCGTTTCGAGCGCGGTTTCGAGTACTTGCCGGCAGTGTTGCCACCAAAGTTCATATTCTTCAGGCGTCAGCGAATGTTTGCGTTGATATTCGGCTACGTGCAGGTGCTGCCCGTATCTGTCCACCGCGAGCGGAAATTCGGGCAAATCAGCGTCGTAAATGCGGTAACAGCTAACGTCCTGCCTGCGCATGATTTTTCCGATATGCCTTTGCATTTTTTGCAGGCGATTGGCGAACATTTGAAAATCAGGAAGCCCCATATTTTTAAAAATAAAAAACTTAGCCCGCGAGGTTCATTTTTTTAATTAGAAACACAAAAGCACCCAGCAGCAAAGCGCCGAGCAGTATATAAAAAAGCCAGTTGAAATTAGATGACGCCGGGCTTTTTGTGCCGGTGTTTTCATTTTCGGCGGAGAGCGCTTTGACGATTACGTCCGTATTGTGGCGCAACATATCAATATAAGTGGGCGCGGGGCTGTTTTTGTCGCCGATGGAGTCGGAATAAAGTTTTCCGCCTATCTCGATTTTGTTGTCTTTGGCTATTTGTTCGAGCAATTTTGGGTTGATAGTGCTTTCTATAAAAATGGCGGGCACGTCATTTTCCGCAATAACTTTATTAAGGCGGATGATGTCGGAAGTTTGCGCGTCCGCGTCGGTCGAAGTGCCGAGTACTGATTCGAGACGAATGCCGTACCGGCGGCCATAGTACTGAAAAGCATCGTGAGAAGTAATCAGGGTACGTTTTTGTGACGGGATTTTTTCTATTTCCGCCCTGATGTAGCGGTCGGTTTCTTCCAGTTGTTTTTTATAAACTTCAAGATTAAAGGCAAACATCTGCGCGTTTTCGGGGCTTAATTCGGTCAGTGCTTTTGCAATATTTTCACAATAGATGATACCGTTTTGCGCCTCCATCCAGGCATGCGGGTCGGTGGCGTTTTTATATTTTATACTTTGAATAGGCTCAATGCCCTCGGTCACTGTGACCGCACGCGCTTTTGTGCCGGAGTTTTCAATCAATTCACTCAGCCAGCCCTCGAAAGTAAGCCCGTTTTTTAAAATCAAATCAGCCGACGCGACGAGCTTTGCGTCCGAAGGTGTTGGTTCGTAAATGTGCGGATCGCCGCCGATAGGCACGATGGTTTGGATGTCGGCAGCATCGCCAGCAATGTTGGCAGCCATGTCGGCTATCATGGAAGCGGTGGCAACCACTTTTAATTTTTTCTGCCCGTAGCTCAGTGCCGAGAAGCCGAGTAAAACTGTTATAAAGAAGATTTTTTTTGTCATCAATTTAGATTTCAAAATGTTGAAAATCAAAAACTTATTCGGTGAGTTTTATAAAAAGGTTTTTGCAAATTTTGTGGCTGAGAATAAGTTCTTTGGATTGTCCGGCGATTATTTTTTTTGAGCGATCGTACTCAAAAGTTTCCAGCACTTTTACCTGCGTACCCAGCACCAAACCCAACAAATCCAGATATTTTAAAAATGCGGAAGAATGGTCTTGCACGCCTACCACGACGCCGGTTTCGCCGGCGTCCATTTCGGAAAGTTCGATTTGTTTGCGAAAAGTGAATTTGCCTTCGGCGTCAGGAATCGGGTCGCCGTGCGGGTCAAATTTTGGATTTCCCAAAAAAATATCCAGCCTGTCCACCAAATCCGAAGATTGAATATGTTCCAGTTGCTCCGCGAGTTCATGCACTTCGTCCCAGGTATATTGAAGTTTTTCTACCAAAAAAACCTCCCAAAGCCTGTGCTTTCTTACAAGTTGCGTAGCGGCTCGGTTTCCCTTTTCTGTCAGCGTTACGCCGCGATATTTTTCGTAGTGGATCAGTTCTTTTGCCGAAAGTTTTTGCAGCATATCGGTGACCGAAGCGGCAGTCGTGTTCATCTCGTTCGCAATTGCGTTGGTGTTGACAGTTTTTTCAGTTTTTTCGGAGAGTTTATAAATACCTTTCAGATAGTTTTCTTCCGTTTGTGAAAGCTGTTCGGTCATATAAAACACGTTTAAAAAATCTTTTAAAAAGGAACTGGCAGCCTACAGAAGCGCAGTCTGCGAAAAGGAATTTTCATTTGGAAAAATTTCAGGTTATACAGGGTGTAAAATATTACGCCGGCAAAAATAATATTTTTAGGTTAATCTAAAAATTAAAATTTAGAAAGACTAAAAATTATTTGCCATTTTTTCTCTAAAAATTTTCTTTTCAAATAATAACTCGAAATTGTAGGAAGTTTAAGACACGATTTTAATTTCCGCTTTTTTGAAACAAAAAGATTAGCATGAAGCAAAATTTTACACCAAATGATTTACTCCGTTTTTTGTACAAAGAAACATCGCTTTCGGAAACGGTAGCCCTGAAAGAAGCCATAGAAGAAAATGACAATCTTCATGACGAATATCAGGCGCTGCTTAAAGCCTATCACACGCTCCCGAAAGTAAAATTCAGACCAACGCCCGACGCTGTGCGCAACATTCTGAATTACAGTGCAAAAACAGCAGTGGAGCAACAACACTAAAAAATCATTCTTAACGGCGTGACGCAACAAAGCCCTTTATGGATATTTTCATGAAGGGCTTTTTGCTTTGTGTGCTTAAAAAGAGTTCTTACCTTCGGCTCATCAATTTTTCCTTTGCGTCTAATCCTGCCTTTGTTTTTAAACTTTTTGAAAATAAATTTTTCTATTAAACAAATAGTTTTAAATTTGCTTCGACTTTAAAACAAATATTTTAATAAATCCAAAATACAAACCTCCATGTCTCAAGAAAAGAGTGAAAAACTCAAAATGTTGCAACTTGCAATGGACCGTCTTGACAAAACTTACGGCAAAGGTACGGTCATGCGTTTGGGCGAAAAACAGGTGATAGATGTAGAAACCATTCCTTCAGGCTCGCTTAGTCTTGACATCGCCCTGGGTACCAATGGGTTTCCCAAAGGCCGGATTGTTGAAATTTATGGTCCCGAATCTTCCGGTAAAACGACGCTGGCCATTCACGCGATAGCAGAGTGTCAGAAAAAAGGAGGTATCGCCGCCATCATAGATGCCGAGCACGCTTTCGACAGGTTTTATGCGCAATCGTTGGGCGTGAATGTGGAAGATTTGCTGATTTCGCAGCCCGACAACGGCGAACAGGCACTCGAAATCGCAGAAAACCTGATTCGCTCCGGAGCCATAGATGTTATTGTGATAGATTCGGTAGCTGCCCTGGTGCCTCGCAGTGAGATAGAAGGCGAAATGGGCGATTCCAAAATGGGTTTGCAGGCGCGTCTGATGTCGCAAGCCATGCGTAAATTGACCGGATCAATAGGGCGTACCGGCTGCTGTTGTATTTTCATCAATCAATTGCGCGAAAAAATAGGCGTTATGTTTGGCAATCCTGAAACCACAACTGGCGGAAACGCATTGAAATTTTATGCTTCCATGCGTTTGGATATACGCCGCTCGGGCGCCGCTATTAAAGATAAGGAAGGTAACGTGGTAGGTAATCACGTGAAAGTAAAAGTGGTTAAAAATAAGCTGGCTCCGCCTTTCCGTGTGGCGGAGTTTGACATTGTTTTCGGAGAAGGCATTTCCAAAGCCGGCGAGATTGTGGACCTCGGCGTTGATGTGGGCGTGGTGGAAAAAAGCGGCGCCTGGTACAGTTACGACGGAGCGAAAATCGCCCAGGGACGTGAAGCCGCCAAATTGTTTTTCCAGGATAATCCCGAACTGGCGAAAGAAGTAGAATTGAAAATAAAAGAAAAATATTCCGCAGGAGGCGTCCGTAAAGTCAATGGCGACGAGGAAGCTTCTTTCGGCGACGATTGATGAAATTTTTGTTTTGTATAAAAGCCTTTCGAAATTCATTTCGGGAGGCTTTTTTGTTGGATATTACCAAATAAGCGCTTTTTTTTACTTTGTGCCTGTTTAGTGGTTTTTAAAAATAAAGTATGTTTTTCCCTATCGGAGATGACAATGTGAAAGGCGGTTCCTTCCCTTTATTTAGTTATGGTTTCATCTTGCTGAATATAGCCGTTTTTGTATTTCAATCCAGTTTGCCGGGAGGACAACTTCAGTCGTTTGTAGAGACATACGGGTCTGTTCCTCACGAAATTACGCAGGGGCAGGATTGGTTTACGCTGCTTACTTGTATGTTTTTACACGGTAGTTGGATGCACCTGATTGGTAATATGCTTTTCCTCTGGATTTTTGCAGACAACATAGAGGCGGTGATTTGTTTATTTTGGTTTTTTTTTTTTTATATGTAGGGAGGGGTGCTTGTGGTTTTTTGTGTTATTTTTTTTAACTGGAGCAGCAGCGTGCCGATGGTAGGCGCAAGCGGAGCCATCTCGGCGGTATTGGGGGCTTATCTGGTTTTGTTTCCGGCCTCGCGTATCAAGGTGTTATTTTTTATCTTCCCGTTTCATGTGCCGGCGCTCCTGTTTTTGGTTTTGTGGATTGGGGAACAATTCGTGAACGGCATAGGAGAATTGAATATCCAAACCGCCGCCACTTCGGGCGTAGCGTGGTGGGCACATATAGGAGGTTTTGTTTTTGGATTGCTGGCGGGGTTTTTTTTTCGAAATAAAAGAGGTATAAGGGTTGAACTCGAAAGAGAATGATTTTTTTTCTCAAAAACTTATTTTTTTGCTGCTATTTTATCCCGGACCATGAATGATATTATTCTCGCATTTCTTACTGCTTTTGCATTGACCTACAATGCGATTCCGCCCATCATTCGGATTGCCATCAAAAAAAATCTTATGGATGAGCCGGGGGAGCGCCGCTCGCATACAGTAAGTACGCCTTCTCTGGGTGGTATTGCCATTTTTGCAGGCGTATTATTTTCGATTATTCTTTGGACGCCTTTTGATGTTTTTTCGGGTTTGCAATACATTTTGTGCGGCTTTATCATCATTTTTCTGATTGGAGCAAAAGACGATATTGACCCCATTTCACCATATAAAAAACTGGTCGGCGAATTGCTTGCCGCCTCCATTCTGGTTTTTAAATCCAATATCAAACTGACCAGCCTTTACGGAATTTTTGGAATTTATGAATTGCCGGAAGCCGCTTCCATCATTCTTTCCATTTTTACCATCCTCGTCACTATCAATGCTTTTAACCTGATAGACGGCATCAACGGACTTTCGGGCAGTATCGCTACGCTCATCTCCATCACGCTGGGCACCTGGTTTTTTCTCACCGACCATCTCGAATTCGCTATCATTGCTTTTGCGCTGGCGGGCGCTACCATTGCTTTTTTGCGTTACAATTTCACGCCGGCAAAAATATTTATGGGCGACACGGGCGCATTATTGCTTGGCCTGGTTTGCGCCATCCTCGCCATCAAATTCATAGAACTACACAATATTTTACCTCCCGACCATCCTTTTGCACTAAAATCCGTACCGGCGGTGGCTATCGGCATTTTAATACTTCCGCTGTTTGACACCTTGCGTGTATTTGTCACCCGCGTATTAAAAGGCAGATCGCCCCT
>CALMIT010000567.1 GCA_937864255.1 uncultured Saprospiraceae bacterium | reverse complement strand
CAAAACGGCATACTCAACGTATCCAGACTTTCTCCGGGATTGTACGTACTCAAAATGCAAATAGGGGAGCGGACGGTGATCAAGCGTATCTTGAAAAAAGATTTGTAATCTCATAAAGGATAGTTTTATAGCTGTTTTGAAAGCCAAATGGATTACCTCAAAAATCCATTGAAAACCGATTGAGTGTCTTCGTTGTAAAAACGGAGACACTTTTTTATCCGAAAAAGGAGAAAATGGTTTTACCGTAATTTCTCTCTTCTTTGAAATGCGGATGGTGTACAAAACTTTGAAAAGGGTTGTGTTCCAGCACAAAAATGCCTTCCGGCGCGAGTAGCTTTTTTTCAAAAATGAGGTCCGGAATCTGCGGGATAGTGGACAACTGGTAAGGCGGGCCTGCAAAAATGTAATCAAACTGCGTGGAACAGCTTTTTATAAACTGAAAAACATCGGCGCGTATAATCGTGATACAGTGCTGGATAGCCAGTATTTCAGCGGTTTTTTTTACAAAATCCACGCAGGCGGGAAATTTGTCCACGTAAGTCACATCACAGCAACCCCGCGAAATGAACTCGTAACTATGATTGCCGGTGCCGCCAAAAAGGTCGAGTACTTTTACAGATTCAAAGTCAATGCGGTTGGTCAATATATTAAACAAGCCTTCTTTCGCGTAGTCGGTGGTGGGTCGCGTCGGCCAGTTTTTGGCGGGCGGAAAAAACTTTCTTCCTTTAAATTTTCCTCCGATGATGCGCATCTCAGCTTTTGTTGTATAAAATTAGTGCGAGGCTGTCCAGAAAAAAATGCTTCGGCTCACGTTGCATTTTTTCGCCCAAAACAATCCCGTCGGGATTTTCCATAAAATGAACATTTCTGATATACCGGCTCAGTTGAGAAAAAATATCCGAATTTTCCAAAAAGCTCCCCGAAAAATGTACCTGCGCATCTTCTGCGCTTAATTTGAACTGGTCAAATACCAGCATCGTAAAATACAAAATATCTTTTGCCGTCTCCACCCGGCTGGAGTTACAAAAAATCAGGGCGCCGTCATCGTAGTAAATTACATCTAAAAACTCGCCGCGAAAATTGACAAAAACCTGATTTCCTCCTTTTTGTCGGGCGGCTACGTGAGTGACTGACAGCATTGCCTCCAAAGCATGACAAAATTCCGGATTTTTAAAATTTCCTTGAAAAAGGTCAATGAGTTCCGCCGGCACAACATAAACAAGTTGTGCAGAAAGAAAACTTAAATGACTTGAATACAACTTGTCGGCAGCAGTGACGGGGGAGAGGTTGGCAAGATAATGCGGCAACTCGTTGGCATTAAAAAGGCGCTCCGGAACCAGCGTGAAGTAAGGCGTGAAAAATCCGATTTTGACATTTTTAAAAGGCTGTTGCAAAAGTTGTTTTTCTTCTTCGAACGCTTTTGCCAATTGGTTTTTAAGATTCACCGGCTTTTCAAATACCCGACTTTTCAGGGCTTGTAAAACGCCATTTTCATCTGCAAAAGACAAAACAAAACTGTCCATCCCAACCAGGACGAACAGTTTGTAATTATGAAGATTTTTTCTTTTAAAATCGGATTCTAAAATTTCTTTGACTAGCGTTCCCAATTTCCGGAAGTATTTGGAGCATTCATATTTCCGAACTTCACGATGCTGTTCGGATCATAAGAATTGTCATATTTTGCAAATCTGGCATCTGCATACGGACCCATAAAAACTTTTCTCGGAACGCCAACTTCTACCACGCTCACCACTGTGCTTTGATAAGTAATAGTGTCTGCCTGAATATTAAACATAGCGCCTTCGCCGAAGGGTACGTAGGCGAGTGAATCCAGTTGAAGTCCTAACGTTTTTATCGAATCTGCCGCATTTTTATAAATTGTGTCGTAAGATACCTGCTGACCACTCGGATCGTCGGGGTCGCCGATTACTTTTACGATAGTGAATCTTCCATTCGTCAGTACATTTTTCAAGTCTTCAAAACTGGAGGAGAAAGTACCCGTGATACCCCGGTACAATTCCTGAGCTTTGCGGATGGTAATCAACTTTTGTACAACTGCTTCTTCTCTTATTTGTTTTTGCTCCTGAAAGGCTATCGGCTCGCGAATGGAACCGGCAAGCATATATACCAGAACGGCAACAATTAAGGTTAATACGACATTTAAGATGATTCTCATGGTCTGATTGTTTTGATGCGATTTTTTACATCTTGTTCCTGAAATGGATGTTTGAAACGACTCGCAATTTTAAGGCATTTAGCTGACTTGAAAAAACATTTTCATAAATAAAAAGCCGGATAAAAAATTAATGATTGAAGGCTCTCCACAATTTTTTCTTTATTTGTAACTAAATTTTGTTTTGACTATTTGATTAACCCGGAATACATGTCTTCAGCAGCGGTTGAATATTTGGCAAGTTTTACGAAAGTGGCTGATTGTCCTGACCTTGACCAACCCGAATTTGCTTTTATTGGGCGTTCAAATGTGGGCAAATCCTCTCTTATCAACTTGATTAGTGATGCAAAAGACCTTGCCCACGTATCCAAGCAACCGGGCAAAACGCAACTTATCAATTATTTTAAATCAAAAAAAGGCTGGTATCTGGTAGATTTGCCGGGCTATGGTTACGCAAAAGTGGCTCAAAAGAAAAGAAGCGCCTGGCGAAAAATGATTTTTGACTATTTGGAAAAAAGAGAAAATTTGCTCTGCACCTTTATTTTAATTGACTCCAATATTCCGCCACAAAAGATTGATATTGAGTTTATTAACTGGTTTGGAGAAAAAGGAATCCCGTTTGTTTTGGTTTATACAAAAACGGACAGACTAACCAAAAGAGAAAGAGAAGAGAACCTTCAACAAATTCGGGACGCCCTGCTCGAATTTTGGGAGCAGTTGCCCCGCGAATTTGAAACCAGTGCGACAAAAAATTTTGGAAAAGAGGAAATACTTGCATTTATCGAAGAGACGAAAGCCTCCGTTCATCATTGAAAATATTTTAACAGGAAATGAAAGAAAAAAAAGGTCAGCTTTTGCCACATGTGATTGAAAAGATTGAGGATTGGCCGATTTTTAAATTGAGCGAAGACCGCAAAAACTTCATACAGCAGATAGACGATTTTACTTTTGCCCGGCTAAAAGGGAAGCACGGAGCAAAAATCAACGATGTAATCGCCCGGACAATTTACATGGAGCGTATCCGAATAAAAGAAGAACCCTGGAAAGTTGACCCGCCGAATGAGCGACTAGTTTGGAAAAAAATTCAAAAACAGGTAGTAAAAAACTCTCTGGAATCTACTCCCGAAAAAAGTAGTGACAAGACAGATGAAGTCTTGCGCAAAATAATTCACAGATACTCGGAAGAAATTGTCGGCACCTTCAAAATCAGCACTTTTCTTTTTGCCCGGAAGTTTTTGACACTCTTTTTCAGTCGTCTTTTAAATACTGCGGCGAGCCGGAATCTTCACAGAATCTGGGGGACAAAACACAGATTGCAAGATAAATTATTGGTAAAAGGAGAGGTGGAAACCGTGCGCCGCCTGACTACAAAAGCTACCGTGGTTATTTTGCCGACACATTTCAGCAATCTTGATTCTATCATGATCGGCTATGCGATGGATGCATTTGCAGGCTTGCCGTCGTTTTCATACGGCGCCGGGTTGAATTTGTACAACACGGGCTATACCGCCTATTTTATGAATCGTTTGGGTGCGTACCGGGTTGACCGGCGCAAAAAAAATCCGGTATATCTCGAGACCCTGAAAACGATGAGTAATCTCTCTTTGCAGCGGGGAGTCAACAGTTTATTTTTTCCGGGCGGAACGCGCTCTCGTTCGGGTGCTTTGGAATCGAGGTTGAAACTCGGGCTTTTGGGGACGGTGGTGGAGGCGCAGCGGACAATTTATCAAAACGGAAGCGACCAGAAAATCATCGTTGTGCCGCTTGTACTGAGTTACCATTTTGTTTTGGAAGCCAAATTTTTAATAGAAAATTACTTGCGTTCCACCGGAAAAGAAAAATACATCCGCTCCCGCGACGAATTTTACAGTTTTAGAAAGTTGTTAAAATTTCTTTGGCAATTTTTCAGTGCCAGCTCTGAAATTACCTTGTCATTTGGCAAACCAATGGATGTTCTCGGAAATTTTGTGGATGAAAATGGTGAAAGTTATGATGCGAAAAGCCGCAGGGTAGAGGTGAAAGAGTATTTTATGGGATCGGACAGTCAAATTATTGAAAATCTTCAAAGAGAATCAGAGTACACCCGCATTCTTGCCGAAAAAGTTGTGGACAGATTTCACAAAGAAAATATCGTACTAAGCAGCCACCTTGTAGCTTTTGCTGCTTTTAAAATTCTCGAACGCCAAAATCCCACACTTGATTTATACGGCATTTTGCGATTGCCGGCGGATGATTACATTTTCCCAATGCCGATTCTTAAAGATGTGGTCGGACAACTTAAAAGTCATTTGATAGAAATGCAGAACGAGGGGAGGCTGGAACTTTCGGAGGAAATTTTCCTCCCGGAGGAAGAAATTATTAAAGACGGCATTTCCAAAGTTGGAATTTACCACAGCGAAAAAGCGCTCAAAATTAACAAGAGGGGAGAAGTGGTGAGCGAAGAATTTCGCCTGCTCTTTTATTACCACAACCGGCTTGAAAACTATGAATTGGATAAAAAAATAGAATGGAAAACTTCGGAGTTGGAGCTGGCAGACGCGATGGAGAAAGAATTGGACAACAACGGAAAATAAGTGTGCATGAATTTTATTGTTTTTGACCTCGAAGCTACCTGCTGGCGTGGCAGACCGCCGTCTATGGTGCAGGAAACCATCGAAATAGGAGCGGTGAAGGTGAATAGATACGGTGAAGTACTCGGCTCGTTTAACGAATTCATAATACCGGTCATAAATCCCTTATTATCAAGTTTTTGTACAGAGTTGACTTCGATTGAGCAGCGCACTGTTGAGCGGGCGCAAAAATTCCCCGTTATCATCGAAGAATTCATGGACTGGGCGGAAATCTATGAGTCAGATTATTTATTGGTTTCCTGGGGAAGTTTTGACCAAAAGATGCTGATTCAGGATTGTAAATTGCACAAAATTGAATACGACTGGCTTGATCCGTACGCCAATCTCAAACGTCATTATCAGCAACTGCGAAAATTAAAAAACCCAAAAGGTTTGAAATTGGCTGTGGAATCCGAGGGTTTTGATTTCGACGGTGACCACCACAGAGGCATTGACGACGCTCTAAATCTTGCCAAAATTTTTATCAAATTACTGGACGACTGGAGTTTTTAAAAATTTGAATCAAAACAGGAATCGGGTAGTTTTAAAAGTATCTAATTAACATAATAAAAATTATCGTTTCTAAATTCAAAATCCGTCTTAAAAAAACCTAAAACGTATATTTGCCGCAAAACAAACAGAACATGAGCCATCAAAAAGAATTGTCCGTCGAGCAACGAGATGAATTATTTAAATTGCTCAAAACACGTTTTGAAAAAAATATGCCTCGCCACAAAAATTTTGACTGGACTAAAATACAAACAAGACTCGAAGCCGCAAGTCCTGAAAAACTCTGGTCGCTCAACGAAATGGAAGTAACGGGCGGCGAACCGGACGTGGTGGCGTATGATGAAAACTCGGGTGAATATATTTTCTACGATTGCTCGGCAGAAAGTCCGAAAGGTCGCAGAAGCCTCTGTTACGACCGGGCAGCCTGGGAATCGCGAAAAGAAAACAAACCGGCAGACAATGCCATGGACCTGGCTGCCGCAATGGGCGTCGAAATTCTGACTGAGGCTGAATACAGGTCTTTGCAACAACTTGGGCAATTTGATTTAAAAACGTCAAGTTGGGTAAAAACGCCAGATAATATCAGAAAACTCGGCGGCGCAATCTTCTGCGATCGGCGTTTTGATACGGTTTTCGTTTACCACAACGGAGCAGAATCCTACTATGCCGCCAGAGGTTTTCGTGCCTCATTAAGAATTTGATTCTATCCGAAAAAAGAAAAACTACGCAAGCAAATTCCATAAAAAGCTGATAGCCTTATTAGATTTGCCGCTGAAAAATTACCTGCTTCATGATGAAAAAACGAATTGGGATTTTGGGTGGCGGTCAGCTTGGGAAAATGCTCGCAACAGCCGCCGCCAACTGGCATCTTGATATTTGGATTTTGGACAAATCTGCTGATTTTCCTGCTGCGCCTTATTGTACAAAATTTGTCGAGGGAGATTTTGATGATTATGACGATGTCCTGAATTTCGGACGCCAGGTAGATGTGCTGACGGGTGAAATCGAACATGTGAATATCAGAGCGCTTTTCGAATTGCAAAAAGAAGGTAAAATCG
>CALMIT010000566.1 GCA_937864255.1 uncultured Saprospiraceae bacterium | reverse complement strand
CAAATTTTTGAATAAAAATTTCAGTCCAGTCAAACTCTTTGGAGTTCAATCCGATCAAAACGATGTTTTTAAAATCCCAGGGTGACACTTCGCCTTTTTCGGAGATAACTATTTCATTTTCAACCATTTCCCGGTATATGTCGAAAAGTTCTTTATAAAAATCTGTTTTCCCGGAATTGATTTTTTTGATGCAATAATTGACGGCGGCGTAGTAGAGTGTAGTGGCTTCACTTTTAGGAAATGAAAGCCAATAGCGCGATAACAGTTTTTTTAAGTCATCGTAATATTCGATGTTTTCGCTGTCAATGGTGGTCTTGAGAATTTGGTGATAGAGCGCTATTGAAGGAATCTGGTTAAAATCCTTTTCGGAAAGCCATTTTAAAATGGAGTCAACAAATGAAATTTCGTAGTCCAGCTTTACTATTTGCTGCTGCATTACCGCCGCGCTGTAATATTTAAGTTTTTCAGCGATGTAAAAAGTGTCGAGGTAATCAGAGATGGTTTCAATATTACTTTTGACGCCTCTTTTAAGTTCGCTTTCCGAAAGTTCGTAAAAGTTTTTTTCGACCTGATATTTGTAAAGGTAGATTTCTGCGGACTGGACAGGATTTTCTTCCAGCAATTTTCTCGCCGTGCGAATCGAACTGCTGAATAGTTTATCCAGTTTTCTTTTTTTCAGCGCTTCGAGAAGCAGGATTGATTTTGCAATTTTATTTTCTTCTAAAACTTCCTGACTCAGAAAATTTTCTACCAACTTTAGCAAATCCGAATTGTATTTTCTGAAACGCACGTCGTCGTAGCTTGATTCCGGTTCCAGGATATTCCAAATATCTTCTTTTTCCAACGGTGTCTGAGCATTCTGATTGATATCTTCGATCAGGTATTCAAACAATTGAACCAGCGCCTGACTGGGATTAAAGAAAGGTGATTGGACGAATTTGCGCAGCCTGTTTTGCTCAATTTTTGTAAAGGAAGACAGGATTTGATAAAGCTTGGTACTTCTCATGCCAAGTTTTTATTTTCTTCAAAGTTATACATTCCGGCACAAAAACTTTTCCTGCAAAGATTTTAGATTTCTCAATTTTAAATTTTTCTTGTTTCATATTTACAATTATTGTATTTTAGCGCGAGTTTTCCACGAAAAGTATAATGAATCAAATCCACGAACCATGAATGTATCTTTTACAAGTAAGAAAACTTGGCTGTTAGGCTTGGTGTTGTGCTTTTGCCATTGGGCGAAGGCACAAAATTACGATCCGCCTGTTTCTCTCTCGGTTTTACAAAATCAATCAGTTTCTTACAACTACGTTCACATCGGCCATCCTTCCCAAACTTTCATTTTAAATTCAACTAATCAACACGGGCAATTTTCCGGTCCAATTCAAAGTGGGCCTTCCTACAATAGGGCAGTCATATATAATGCTTTTTCCGTTGGTACGGACACTTGTTATCTGCGCTTGAATAAGCCACCTTACGGATTGCCCACTATAAGAATGATCGTAGTTACTGTTCTCCCTTCTTATCTCAATGCAAAAGACGATTATACGCTAACGGCAATTGATCAGCCCATCACGATTCCTGTCACTGCAAATGATACGAGTAACAGAGGAGTGATCAACATAACCAAAATAGCCATCAACTATAATGGCAGTGCTTCAATCCAGAATAACGAAATTCTGTTCACACCTAATTCTGGTTTCGAAGGTTTGGCAAATCTCAATTACGTTGTTTGTGATGATATTGGCAATTGTGATTTTGCCACTGCTCACATTTGTGTCGGAGACCCTTATTCTTATGCCGATGACACTATTCTATTGCACACGATAAAAAATACGCCAATACCTGTACTCACTCCCTTGGCAGGCTACACGTTAAGTTCTGCACCTCAGAACGGAAGTCTTACGCCCGTAGATGGAATTTTGCATTATCAACCTAACTTGGCTTTCCACGGGATTGATCAGGCGGTTTACACGCACAATACATCGGGCGTGACAAAAACCCTGAAAATTGATGTTTTTAATAAAAATGCCAAAAACTTATACCTTAATGATGATGTAGCTTACACGCTGCTGGATGAGCCAATAGAGGTAAATGTTTTTGATAATGATCTTTATGGATTTTGGTTGAATAATTTACAAATAACTGCTCCTCCCTCAAATGGAACGCTAACGAATTTGGGGCAAGGGCTGTTTCTTTACACGCCAACCAATGGATTTGAAGGCGTAGATGAGTTTGAATATTCCGCTTCGCCAAATAGCAATGGTTCAAATGCGGAAAGAGCAAAGGCATATATTATAGTTAGTGATTTAAAACCCGGCGCAGCAGTTTTTAATTTGAGAACGCCGGTCAACACGCCGCTGGTTATTAATTATAATATTCCGATTCCCGATTTTGATTTTACGATTGTCACTCAGGCAAATTCAGGCATTGTAAGATACTACCCTGGGAATTTGGACACGATTATTAATGGGCAGCATATTCAAGGATATAATTTATTGATCTACTACCCAAACCAAGGAGTTTTTGGACTGGATGAATTTGAGGTAAAATATATTATCCCAGGCAGCAATAATTTGCCACTCACGAAAGTAAAAGTTGATATTCAGAACATTACGCCAAGTCCCGGCGCTGATTTTTGTATTGATTCGGATTGCGTATGGGCAGGTGATGCGAATTTGGATGGGAAAGTAGATTTGCGGGATTTGTTGCCGATCGGATTATATTCAAGTCAGGTGGGCAAACCAAGACCGTACGCGACTGTTTCGCCGTGGTATGGACAAACAGCTCCCGATTGGGGAGAGAAATTGGCGGGCAGTTCTGTGGACATAAAACATATTGATACGAATGGTGATAGTGTCATTACAGCGCTGGATACTTTTGCAATAAATGAGTTTTATCAGCAGACTCACAGCTTGTCTGCCGAGCCTGTAAACTTTCCAAGCGGCATACCACTTTTCTTAGGTTCTCCGGATACTATTTTTGTACAAGGTCCCGGTGACATAGTCGAAATACCAATACTTTTAGGAGAAGAAAACCAGCCGGCGTTTGATATTTACGGACTGACTTTCTCAATAGATTTTGATCCGAACACGATTGATCCTGAAAGCTCAAAAATCGTGTTTGAAAAAAATAGCTGGATGTCTTACAACTCACCGGTATTAACTATGACCAAAAAACCATTTAGTGGTCGTATTGATGCTGGTTATACAAGAACAACAGGTGTTTCATCCAGCGGTTACGGCAGAATAGGAACTGTTAGTTTTATTATTGTTGATGACTTATTACCAACGAGAATTCCGGAAGCAAGTTTTTCTGTAAGATTGTCTGGTGGAACTGGAATTACAAGTGGTGGACAAGAAGTGAGTTTTGCACC
>CALMIT010000565.1 GCA_937864255.1 uncultured Saprospiraceae bacterium | reverse complement strand
TAAATGGCATCTTACCCATTGCTTTTGGCGCTAATTTCTGCGCGTATTTGCTTTTGTTTTTTTCTGAGGTTTTGTGAGTTTTTAGCAATTCCTGCTATCAATAGTAGCAGAATGAAAATATAGAGAAAACCAAAGCCATTCTTCGCAACGCCATAAACGATAACGCCTATTAAAAATCCGATCACCACAGCAGCAGTGATTTCCATTTTTTTAATCTTCTTCTCTTCTGTCAGTAACTCGCCAAGTGCCAATTTAGAGTAATCCTTATTATCCATCATTTTGCTAAATTAATTTAAAAAATTTTTGCTTTGTTTTTGTGGCGGCTGCCAATTTGGTGTGATAGCGTTTAGCTACCGTGAGTGTCCTATGTATTACTGTGTCTCGTTTTTATTCATCCGTTTCTGGTAAAGGAATTCTAATTATCGAAAATAGTCCGATAAAAAGTAATATCGCTCCTATAACGGGAACTATTTGATTATTCAATACCATGTGTCCTAATCCAATCATTAATGCGCCTATATTCACAGTTATGACTTGCCATTTAAACTTTGCAAATAGACCATAGGTTGAAATACAAATTCCTGCATAAAAGAGTGTCGGTCCAATTATTAGAAAAGGATATTTTATTGAAGGTGAATTAGCAATGATTTCAAACAACTCCCTTTTCACTTCAGGATTACTATGAGATGCCCATAATATGAAGTCCAGTGTACACATTCCCACTATTCCGCCGACTCCAATGGTCATGAGCGTGAGCCCTATGTCTTTTGAGAAATTTTTTGTCAAATTAAACCACAATCCAAGCATAAAAATGGAGCCTGTCAGTAGTGCCCAATGTGCATAATCAATTGGTTGTTGCGACATCAGGAACTCATATCCAAAAGACATCAGTAATTGACTGATAAATATTAAAATTAGGCCTGTTCCAATTAGTCCTTTTGATTTCATATTCTTATTCTATTTATCAAATTCTAATGAGACACGACTATTTGTTTCAGGCAGTTTTGACTACAAATTTGTAATCAAAGCTACATTCATGCGGCCTAAAAATAAATAAAATTTCCTCCTAAATTCTCTTTATAAATCTTTACTGAGGAGCCTGTATTTTCGCGCAAAAGGTTTTTAATGCCGCCACCTGCCTCGCATTTGGAAAAATATCCAGCGAATCGTTTTGTGCATAAACCCGGAAGATGATACTCGGAGAGCCGGTCAGCAGGCTTAAAGATTCCTTGTCTATCGAATACCTGACCGAGTTAAAAATCTGCCACTCGCTTGAATCAGACTGCTGTAATTTGCTTTCATTGATAGTGACTGTTTTCGAGGTGGCGGGGCGATGCACATGCTCAGTCGTTCCGTCGGCTTTGGTGACAATTTCTACACTTCCCGGTTCCGTTATCGTTTCAGTGCGGCTTGAGGGTACGTAATTTGCCTTGCTTTGGGTTTTTATGTAATTGCGCGAGACGCTTTCCCGACCTTCCAAATGAAAGGAGGCATCGGCTAAAATCAGGATCATTTTTGGCAATAATTCGCCTTCGTCATAGCCGGTAGTAATTCTTTGCGTCAAAATCAAAGAGGTGTTTTTTGGGTCAAAATCATAATCGAATTCCGCCTCCCTGGTTTTCACCTTAAAAATGCTTTTGTCGTGATAGTCTTTGAATTTCTGATAATTTTGAGTCAGCCTGCTATTTTGTTCGATGGAACTTGCAGTACGCATTTCCGCGCAAGCCGCCAACAATAAACACAAAATGGTGAGGATAAAAAATTGAACAGGTTTCATTTTCAAAATGATTTTAGTTGATAGTTAATTTTAGTTCGAAATATAAATACTTTCTGCCTCGCAGAAGCATTGCCTTCAATTTTCGTTTCCATCTGTTTTCACTTTTTTGGAGATATATTTTGAGTTCATTAAAGATAAAACGCCCATATAGTTGGGCTTGAATGAGAGCATGTCACCGAGTTTTATTTTATCGGCATTTTCTCCGAGGTCAACGATTATCATGTCCGAACTTCCTCCCACTAATTGAATTCCTTTTTTAAGTGGTTTTATATCTTCGGGCTTCACGTCCAAAACGCCCACGTCCAATATCGCGCGCGTGCTTTTTTGTCCGATATTTTCACGATTGAATTCCGGCTTTTCGCCCCGCAGGTTAGTTCCCTGCAAACCGCTGGGCACGGTAGGTTTCTCTTTAATTTCTATTACCTCCGCTTTTAAAGTGAATACATCCTGTTTCATCTTGCTGATTGGTTTTTTATCATAAATGTCATTGCCAAAAAACAAAGTCTCGCCAACCCTAAAATGATTACAGCCTGTCGGCACTTGTTTTTTCTTCAGGAGCGGTAAAGTTATGGAAGTGCCGGCGGATACCCACTTGATATTGGATTGGAATCTGGCATTTATCAGTTCTTTGTACAAACTTAACTGAATCAGTTTGTCTTTTGAAGGCAGAATTCCATTCAGACAATTCAGGTTTGCACCGATGCCGATTACCTCGATATTTTCCAACTCAAATACTTTTTGATAAAAAGACAAAATGTCTTCCATCATCACGCCTTCCCGCAAATCTCCGAGTTCTATCATTATCAGCACTTTGTGGATTACGTTTTGGCGCTTCGCCTCTTCGTTTATCTTTTCAATGGTGCTTATCTGCGTATTAAAACTGACATCGGCACAAGCCACCAGCCTTTTTATAATTTTTGCCGGCGGGGGTTTGATGTACACGCGCTGTATTTCCGGAGCCAATTCTTTAAGTAACTCCAAATTGCTTAGGCGGGAATCGTGCACTTCTTTGGGTTTTAGCTTTACCAGCTCTTTTAAATAACTTTTATTCCCGCATAATAATTTGGTGACGATTCCCCAGTCTTTATTATAGCTCCTAAAACCATTTTTTAAATAGTTGAAATTGTGTTTTAGTGAATCTGTATTTAATTCGATATGCGCCATTGGACTATTTCTTTAAAGATGAAATGATGATAAAAACAAAAGCCGATAACAACACGCCAATTAAAATCGGGTCAAATCCGAAAGGAATATTGGCGTCGGTGACGGTCAAAAAAATCGTGCTGCTGCCGCCCAATATCATGGACCAAAATGCTGCGGTTGGATGGAGGCGTTTCAGATACAGCATCGCCAGGACAGGAATCAATAAACCCGAGACCATAAAGGCGTAGGACATCAACATTAAGTCCAAAACGCTGGTCATCCAGGTAGCCAGGATGAGCGAAACAGCGCCCACCAGCAAGGTGACAATCTGTGAAAATTTTACTCCTTTCGGGTGCTCGGTCGGGACTTTTAAAATGTCCGTTACGAGATTTCCCGAAGCGGCTAAAAGACAACTATCCGCCGTGGACATGATCGCAGAAAAGTAAGCGGAAAGCATCAATCCCATTAGTCCGATCGGAAGAATATGGCTCAATAATAGTGGCAATCCCAACTCGCTATCCATCTCGCTTGCAGCAACAAAACCGGCTTGTTGAAACATTCCCTGCTCTGCTGCTACCCGCGCAAACATGCCTAATAATACACCCATAAAAGCCATGACGGGATATTCAAACAATCCGGCAATGTACCAGG
>CALMIT010000564.1 GCA_937864255.1 uncultured Saprospiraceae bacterium | reverse complement strand
TTTTACTTTGAATCGGTTTTTCTAAAAATTATTACCCGTTAAAACCAGCCTCACCATGAGCGTCGTCCTCGATAAAAAGGCGCCCTCCGCGGCTAAAATTATCCGAAAAGGTGATTTTGAAGCCCACAGCCATTGGTACGCCAAGGCGCTCAACGCGACCATCCACCCCATGGTCAATTTTTTTCTCAACCTCGAACAAGACCGCATCGTGAGCAGGTATTGCCACCTGCATCCGAAAGTCAAACCCAAGCCGCTGGAAAAACTGCTCAACTATCAGCCCAAATATTTTATGTGGGCCGGCGCGGATTTGCTCAATGTGACCAGCGCGGGCGGCAAGCGCCAGATGGTGGTCATCGAAAATAATTCCTGCCCTTCCGGCCAAAAATCCATGCCGCTGCGCGAGGATCATCAGGAACAGGGCGGCTATCGCATTTTGATTGAAAAAACTTTCAAACCCTTTATTGATAGCAAAAAAAATGCGCTGAAAGGCGCGCTGGCCGTCGTGTATGACAAAAATCCCGTGGAGGCTTCGGGCTACGCTGCCGTGCTGGCGGAGGTTTTTAACGAACCAGTCTGGTACGTGGAATTCAAACAATTTGACAAAGACCCGGCGGTGCGTTTTGAAGACGGACTGATGTACGTACGCGACGAATCGAAAAAGTGGCATCCCGTGCGGGCGGCTTTTCGCTACCTGACGCAGCGCCCCTGGAACCGCCTGCCGCTGCACACCAAAACCAAAATTCTGAATCCGGTTATCGCCTGCCTCGCCGGCGGGCGCAATAAAATGATGGCGGCCAAAGCCTACGATATTTTTAACGGCGAGTTGGAGGATTCGGGTTTGCGCATTATCACGCCCGAAACCATCTGGGATGTGAGTAAAAATGAAATACCAATCTGGGGGCGCAAAATGGGCGGACAGGCGGTGGTCAAAGTACCTTACAGCAATGCCGGGCAGGGGGGTTTTACCATCGTTTCGGAAAAAGAACTGGAAAAATTTATGTCGCTCGAATTTGAATACGACCGTTTTATCATACAAAGCCTGATAGGAAATTATAACTGGAGTTCGAAAAGTACAACGGGCAAGCGGCTCTATCATGTAGGCACCGTACCCAACAGTAAAGGAGAGACTTATGTAGCAGATTTGCGCATGATGGTACACGCTACGCGTGAAGGCATTCGCCCGCTTTGTGTGTATGCCCGCCGCGCCAAAACGCCGCTCGTGGACAGCATCGCCGGCGGCAATGATTCCTGGGAAATGCTCGGCACCAATCTTTCCATCAAGCTCGAAAACGGCGATTGGGACTCGGACACCAACAGGCTGTTGCTGATGGATCGCCGCGATTTTAACAAACTTGGTCTGGGTATTGACGACCTGATTGAAGGTTACATTCAGACGGTTTTGTCTATGATAGCCATTGATAAAATGGCGCAAACTTTGGTCAATTCAAAAGGCAAATTCAGAATGCAGTTGTTCAAATCGCTCAACAACGACGAGGCGCTCATTCGCGAAATTTTGATTTGAAAACAAAGCCCGGCAAAACCTTTGGCAGAAAATCCTTAGCGTTGGCAAAATATAAGCTGCTCATTCTTACCGATCACGCGGTGCATTCGGCAGACAATTCCCTTTATGCTTTGGCGCGGAGTCTGCGCAGGCATCCGCTTTGCAGGCGGCTGGAAGTGGCCTCGCGCGGCTTTGCCGACAACGACGCTTTTTTTAAAAATCATCAAACAGACGAATTTTGGGTGAGCGAAGCAGCCGATGATTTTGCCTTCGACCCTTCGGGCAAACATTTTAAAACCGGCTGGAAAAAGTCAAATCTTGGTCAGTACGACGGCATTCTGCTGCGCCTGCCGCACCCGATCAGCGAACCCTTTTTCGATTTTTTGACCCGCCGTTTTCCCGAACAAAAAATCATCAACCGCCCTTCCGGCATTTTGAAAACGAGCAGCAAAGCTTTCCTGCTCGAAGTGCCGGAGCTTTGTCCGCCCATGCAGCTTTGCCGAAACTGGGACGAGATAGAAGCCTTTTCAAAAAACTTTCCCATCGTACTCAAACCGCTGCGCGGCTACGGCGGCAAGGGCATTTTTAAAATAGAAAACGGCGAAATATGGGAGGGCGATCAGCCTGTTGACCGGCTCATTTTTGAAAAATTCATCCGCGCCGGCGGGCAGGAGTTTTTGGGGATGCAATACATGAAAAATGTGTACGAAGGCGACAAACGGATTTTGGTGGTGAATGGGAAAGTGCTGGGCGCTTCGCTCCGGCTGCCACGCCCCGGCTCCTGGATGTGCAATATATCGCAGGGTGGGCATAGCCGCTACGCCGATGCTGACGCCGGCGAACTGGAAATCGCGCACCGCCTTTCTCAAAAATTGCTCCCGCTCGGCGTCGTTATTTTTGGTTTTGACACGCTCGCGGACGACGACGGACGGAGGCTGCTCTCCGAAGTGAATGTGCTGAGTATCGGCGGCATCGCAGCCATGCAGCAGGAATCCGGCCGCCCCGTGATGCAGCAGACAGCCGACTTATTGTGGGACTATTTTTTGGAAAATATTTAGCGGTTGACGGCAAATTTTTTCACCAAAACGCCTTCTTCACTTTGTATTTTTAGAAGGTAAATGCCGTTTGGAAAATCACCCAGCGGGATTTTTAAACTGTGCTTTCCGGGTATAAAATATCCGCCGGTGGCTTCACCCATTGCGC
>CALMIT010000563.1 GCA_937864255.1 uncultured Saprospiraceae bacterium | reverse complement strand
CGACTTTTCCGACCCCGAGCACTTCGATTTTTCCATGTTCATTTTTTCTGCCCATCACCGCACAAATTTTTGTGGTGCCGATGTCGAGCGCGACAACTGTCGCCGGGTTTAAAGGAGCTTTTTCCATGATGGCCTTTTTAGCAAGTTCTCTAATGTATGTTTGTTAATTAAAAAAATCACACCCGTTATTTCCCCGCAACTACCTGTCCTTCAAATCTCAAATCAATGCGGTCATATTTTCGCCAGCCTTCCCGGCCTATTCCTTCTTTATAAAAAATTTTAAGTCGCTCAGTTTTATCATCCAGCATATCCAGCGAGCCTAAAACAATTTTATGCTTTCCGATTTTTGGTACCAAAATGAAATCGCCTTTCGATACATGAATCTGGTCAATCAACAAACTGAGCAATTCATCATTTTCTATAAAATTTACCAGTTGAAAAAGATCTTTCAAAAGGTGGTTTTTTCGCTCCAGATAGTCCGAGGTATAAGGCGGAATATTGCCGGTGGCTACTATCACCCGCGCCGCATAATGCTTTGACGGCGGCATTTTTACGCCATTTTCATCCAGGTAATAATCCAGCCCGTTGCTGTCCATAATCCGCACCAGCGCCTTCCGCTGATCTATTTCCACGTGAAGCCTGTTTTGTGCATCCACATAAGCGTCGGCATTGAGCACAAACGGCTCTTCCTCCAACAATAATTCCAGCCGCTCCACATCAATATTTTTCAACTGCTCGCCTACCAAATCCGACCCGAAACCATTGGCGATTATTTTTTTTACCTCTTTATCGGTTATCAAAAATTTGCCGTCATCCAGCGGATGCACGCTGATTTCGAGGCTTTCGGCGCCAGCCTGCGAACGTTTCTCCACGCCCGAAATGATGATCATCGCAGTAGCCACCAAACCTACCATCCAACCCAATTTTACCAGCGATGTCTTTGCCTCGGAGTTCATTTTTTAAAAATTATTTTGAAACAATTCTCTAATCGGTTCACGGAAATTATCAATGTCGCCCGCGCCCAGCGTCATGAGCAGTTCGGGCTTTTGATTTTTTAAAATATCCAGCAAGCCGGCTTTCGGCACTATTTGTACATGGCTATTTTTCATCCGTTCGACCAGCATTTTTGAACTCACGCCTTCAATCGGCAACTCGCGCGCTGGATAAATCTCCAGCAGCAGAATTTCGTCCAACTGATCGAGCGCTTCGGCAAAACCGTCCGCAAAATCGCGCGTACGGCTGTACAAATGCGGTTGAAAAATTCCGGTCAACTTTTTGCCAGGAAAAAACATTCGCGCGGCTGCGATAGCCGCTTTCAACTCTGTCGGATG
>CALMIT010000562.1 GCA_937864255.1 uncultured Saprospiraceae bacterium | reverse complement strand
TTCTGGGCGATGAAAAATACGGCTCCCGCTCGGATTATTTACCCGAAGCGATCGCCCTGCACGCCTGGAAATTGAGTTTTCAAAACCCTGAAAACGAAGCACAGGTGCAAATCACCGCGCCACCGCCCGACAATCATTTTTGGTATCCCTTTTTGGAAAAATTTAAAAAAAATGACCATGAAAAATGACTGGCTGAGTTGGTTTGAAATTCCGGCTATAGACATCGCCCGCGCACGTAAATTTTATGAAACCATATTTGAGGTAGAACTCGAATTCATGGATTTGGGCGTATTAAAAATGGCTGTTTTTCCACACGGCAATATCGGCGGCGCAGTGGTGCAACATCCTGAATTTTATTTGCCGTCAGACAAAGGTATTCTCGCCTACCTCAACGCCGATCCTGATCTTGATATCGTTTTGGCGCGCGTGAAAGCCGCCGGAGGCGAAGTACTCATTTCCAAACGGCAAATTTCTCCCGAACACGGCTACATGGCTGTTTTTCTGGATACCGAAGGCAACCGCCTGGCTTTACATTCCAACGCCTGATGGATAGCACAAACAGCAAAGTCAGAATAGGCGTTTTCGATTCCGGCGTGGGCGGTCTGAGCGTATTGAAAGAGCTTTTGACGCAATTGCCTGGGGTGGAATATTTTTATTTCGCCGACCAACTGCATGTGCCTTACGGGCGGCGCAGTAAGGCTGACATCCAGCGCCTTTCGCGCGCCATTGTCGAGTTTCTTTTTGAAAAAAAAGTAGAAATTCTTGTCATAGCCTGCAACACGGCTACTGCCAAAGCGCTCACATACTTGCGCGAGATTTTTCCGGATCGGCATTTTGTGGGAACCGAGCCGGCCTTAAAACCCGCCGCCGCCGCTACAGATACCGGAAAGGTGGCGGTACTTGCCACGCAAGGCACTTTTCAGAGCGACCGTTACACCAGTCTTACGGAGCGTTTTGCCAATGAAGTTGAGGTGTTTGAAAATCCCTGCTATGGCTTGGTCGAGTTGATAGAAGCGGGAAAATTGGACGATCCGGAAACGGAAAATTTGTTGCGCGGCATCCTGGCGCCCATGCTGGCTGCGGGGGCGGATACGGTTGTATTGGGTTGCACGCACTATCCTTTTATCGAACCGACGCTTCGAAAAATTATCGGCGAAAAAATCAAAATCATTAACCCCGCGCCCGCTGTAGCCAGGCAGACGACGAAGATTTTTGAATTAATGAAATTTGAAGCGTGGGGCGAAACGCTTTTGCATTTTTACACCACCGGCGACCCGGAAATGCTGGAGCGGCAGGTTGAAAAATTACTGAATCTGACGGCAAAGGCAGAAAAAGTGGAATTATAAAATCATCAGGTTTTGGGTTGTATGAAATCCCAAAGATTGCCGTACAAGTCTTCAAAACCCGCCACCGTACCGTAAACTTCTTCGGCAGGCGGGCGCACGAAATGAATACCGTCGGCAAGCATACGCCGGTAGTCCCGCCAAAAATCATCCGTATACAAAAAAAGAAAAACGCGCCCTCCGGTTTGATTTCCTATTCTGCTTTTTTGCTCGTCGTTGGCAGCTTTGGCCAACAGAAGCTGGCAACCTTCGCTGCCTTTTGGCGACACCCTCACCCAGCGTTTTGTATCGCTCAAAACGGTATCTTCCAATAATTCGAAATGCAATTTTTCGGTATAAAACCGGATCGCTTCGTCATAGTCTTCTACGACGATGGCTACCAGTGCTAAATGTTGTTTCATGAATTTTATTGGCTGGCATTTGCTAAAAACTCGCCCATCGGCCGCCCTGCCAGATATGCGTCCATTATTTTTTGATCAAGGTCATCTTTCAAAATTTCTTCTGCCGGCAGCGTATGAAAAAAGTAAAATGATTTATTAAAAAGCAGCGGCTGTTTTTGGGCGGCTTCCGCCAATTCGGCGGGCAGGCGCTTTTTTTGCTCGCCCTGTATTTTGCCGTCAAAATATTTTTCAAACTTTTTATCTTTTAAAAGTTTGTCAAAAGTGTCCGGGTTGGCGGCAATGTTTTCGCGGAGGTTGCGCAACTGGTTGGTGTCGGGCATATACATGCCGCCATAAAGCCGCGCGTGTTGCGCGCTGATTTCGATATATGCGCCTTCGTTGTGCATACCTTTTCGGCCGCCCGGGGCAACGAGTGCGGACATGTGCGTCTTGTAGGGCGTTTTATCAGCGCTAAAGCGGATGTCACGGTAGATTCTGAAAACGGCGTCTTTTGGCGCTAACATGAAAGCGGGCCGCACTTCCTGAAAACGGTCAATCATACGACCGATAAAATCCACAAACGGCGTTTCCACATTTTTCTTAAACCGTTTTTTATTGGCTTCAAACCATTCGCGGTTATTATTGGCTTCCAGTTCGCGGAAAAAATCTAAAAAATCAGCGGTGAAAAATTTCATAAACGGGGTGATTTATGCGTGAATAAATTTTAGCCTTTAAACCCGATTTTGCGATGCGTGCCGTCACAGTAGGGCTTGTTGGAAGAAGCGCCGCAGCGACAGAAAGCGGTTACTTTGTGGTGTCTTTTTTCATTGCCGGCACTGTCTCTCACCAAAAGATTTCCATACACCATGAGCGGTCCGTCCGGGGCGGCTTCTACGATGCGCTCCACTTCTATTTCCGTCGTACTGTTTTCTTCTTTATTCATAAAATACGACAAAGCTCCCGAGGGACACTTTTTTACCTGTGCTATGATGGCGTCCGTATCTGCGCCTTCTATATTGATCCAGGGCCTTTTTTTGACATCAAAAACACTACTCAATCCGCGTACACAAATACCCGAATGGATACACAAATCAGGTTGCCACACCACGGTGACTTCGCCGTTGGAGTATTCTTTGGCCGTCTCTTTTTTTTCAGACATGAGGCAAATTTTTGGTTGGATGGTCTTTTGAAAAATAAAAAATGGGTCGCCTGAAACAGACGACCCAAGTTATGAATTTAAGACGATTCAGTAGAATCTTGTCTTCCTGTAAATCTGAAAATAATACTTAATCCTGATCCCACCACACTTTTGAAGTAAGCGTGACGCCCGGAGGAACGTTCTGTGAATTGCTATTTATCTCCGTATCCGGGTATGGAATTCTCGTCGGCAATTGGTTTAAATCTCCATTTTGCGCGGGCGTGAGGCTTGACGGGAAGCCTGTACGGCGGTAATCATGGAATGCTTCCGAAGAACTCCACAAAAAGCCTGCAATATATTTCTGAGTAATGATGGACTCCAGTCCGTTCATCGGATTGGCAGCAATATAAGCGTTCATATCGCCTTCAGAAATTACCGTACCCAACTCGCCTTCGCCTGAAAGCTGTGCCATGTGTAGTTTGATAGCGTCAGCATAAGCTGTTGCGGCGTCGCCAGTTTTGCCCAAATGCAAAAGCGCTTCTGCCTCAATGAACTTCTGTTCTACATAAGTCATCAGAGGGCTGTGAATTCGTGCTGCAAGGTAATATTCGCCGACACTAGAAACATCATCCAAAGCATTGGGCAAATCATTAGTACCATTTTCATGCCCCACGTATGTGCCGGTGTTTACGGCTTTGTCCACAAATGCGGAGAGGCGCGGGTCATTCATACTTTGCAGCAAATTCAGGAAGTAATTCGAAGTTTTAACTGTGGTAGAAAATTTAGATACCCACTGATTCCAAGGACCTTCGGCGGCTGCCTGTCCGGTGTATAGCAAAGCGGCTTCGTCGTCAGCGCTGGTCATGGCATTCTGAATTGCATTCAGCGCATTTTGGGCCTGGGTGGCAGCATCTTTTCCGGGAGCTTTTGTTAAGCGCAGATAGTACCTTGCTTTCAGCGCATAGGCTACTTTTTTCCATTTGTCCATATCTCCGCCGAGGAAGTGGTCGCCGTCGCCTACTGCTACCGGAGAATTTTTGTCAATATCAACAATGGCTTCATCCAGAAGCGATTGGACGTATTCGTACACGTCTTCCTGGGTGTCATATTTAGGCTGGAGATTTGCCGTGCGTTGCAGTGCTTCCGAACGAGGTATATCTCCGAAGTAATCCGACAATAAAGCGTAATCGTGAGCCATCAAAATTTTTGCAATGGCTACGTGATTCCAGGCTTCATCGGCGGTGCCGTTATCAATTACAAATTTGCAATTGATCAAAACGCCGGCGTAGCTGTCAAATGCCCAAATGTTATTAAAGTCAGAAGTATTAACCCGGTAGGTATCTTCTGAGGGCGGCTCGCTTGCAAAAGTGATGTGCTTGATCCAAAGCGCACTGTAACGCGTGAAATTACCGCCGCCGACGAGATTGTATGAAGTGGTCAGCGTAATATCGCCCAAAGCCAAATCATAATCGCCATTGATGTCAGTAGGGTTATTTGGGTCGGCGTTGATGTCCAGATAATCGTTGCAGGAAGGCAGCGCTACAGCGAGACTCAACAAGACCAACAGGATTTTAAAAATTGAATTATGATAAATTTTCATGATATACATTTTTTAAAATTAAAAATTGCATTTTTTAATCTGCTCGCGAATAATGCCGATTAAAAAGTTGCATTTAATCCGACGTTCCAGCCGATAGTTGCCGGAGTGTTGAAATTGTAAAAACCTTGTCCGTTGGCATTACCGTACAAACTTACCTCAGGATCGGAACCTGTGAAATTCGGCGCATTCAGATAAAGGTTTCTGCCCGTAACGAATACGCTGAGATCCTGAACAGATTTCCAGCTTTTGGTAAGATTTTTCGGGAAAGCATAACGGAGGGTAACTTCGCGCAAACGGAGGAAAGAACCGTCTTCGATGAGGTCTTCATAAATTTGTTGTCCCCATATGTTTTGCCAGTAAAACTGGTCGCGTGTCACTTCGATGTCATTTGCTGTGCCGTCTGCTTTAACAGAATTAGGCACTACGAATACGTCTGAACCGTCGCGTATGCCTGTCTGCTTGGCCACGCCATAGAAATTGAGATAGAAATTGTCGAAGTTCAACACATCGCCGCCTTCTCTTTTGTCAATTACAGCCGACAATGCAAACTTCCGAGGCTGTTACTCGAATAGCTAAATGTATTTCTCAAACCGGCGAGCCATTTTGGCTGGGTCACGCCAATAATGCCCAAAGTGCTGAGGTCAGCCTCCGGCGTACCGTATGCAGGAGAGTTCGGGTCGCTGTCCACAATAATTCTGTTTTGTGCATCTCTCAGGTAGCGCGTACCCCAGATAACGCCGTAAGGTTGATTTTTTACAATATAAATACCAGGCGCTGTAAAACCGGCAAGACGGATATTGTCCACACCTGGGGTCAATTCTTCTACATTATTATCATTTTTGGTGAAGGTCACGTTGAGATCCCAGTTAAATCCTCCGACTTTTACAGGAGTAGCACCCAACATCAACTCGATACCTTTGTTGCGCATAGAACCCGCGTTGACAAATTTCGAAACTGCTCCCGAAGAGCCGGCAATTGGTGCATTGAAAATCTGGTCTTCGGAAAGGCGGTCGTAATAAGAAGCTTCCAAACGGATTCTGTTGTTGAAAAACTGTGCTTCCAATCCGAATTCAATTTCAGTAGTCAACTCCGAAACCAGATCAGGGTTGCCAATTACATTGGACAGGGTATAACTATTCGTACCGTTGAAAGGAACATTTATATTTCCGCGCTGACCATCTCCGATGCTTGATTGTACAAAGATGGTTTCGGTCGTGCTGTAAGGACTCGTTGCGTTACCTACTTGTGCATAAGAGGCTCTCAATTTGAGGAAAGAAAGCACAGAATTGCCTTGCAGGCTTTCAATAGCGTCTGTCAGGATAAAGCTGGCACTGGCACTGGGATAAAAGAAGCTCCTGTTTTTCGGTTCCAAAGTAGATGACCAGTCATTACGGGCAGTGATATTGAAATAAAGATAACGTCTGAAATCAAAACCCAATGATCCGTAAAGCCCCAAAAGTCTCGCACGCGAGATTTGCTGACTTGTAGTTACGTTAGATGCATTTTGCAAATTATAAAATCCTGGTATGGAGAGATCGTCGCCCTGAGTGAAAAGACGGTCGCTGTACTCTTCATTTACATTAGAACCTACCAAAAGGTCAAATCCCCAACTGTCGCTCAAAGTCTGCTGCATTTGCAGAGTCAGGTCATTATTAAATTGGCGGTAGTTGTTGGCATCTTCATAAACCCTACCCTGCGGGTAATCGCCCAAAGTACCTACGGCTTCCGTATATTTCCGTGTATCTGAGTAAATATCGGCTCCGAAACGGTTGGCAATTTTCAGCCAGGGAGTCAATGCATATTCCATTTGTACGTTTGGCAAAAAGCGGTTGGTCAAACTGGCCAAACCGTTTTGGTCTATCAGGAAGTAAGGATTGTTGCGCGCTGTTCTGTACAGGCGCTGTGTACCATTAGGATTCAGATAATCTTCCGGACCGATTTCGCCGTCGCCGTCGTCATTGCGCAAATCGTATGAGGGTGGAGCGCCGTAAACCGTCCACATATAAGCCGACCTGCCGTTGCCTTCGGTCAGGCTGTTGATGTCGGTTTGAGTGAAATTAAGTCCGAAATTATAATTGAATTTTGAAGAAAGCGAACCGCCGTATTTGGCTATCAACGAGTGGCGATTCAGGTCATTTCTATGCAAAATCCCTTTTTCGTTGTGATTGTTGTAGGCAAGGAAATAAGTACCGTTGTCCGTACCTCCCGAGAGAGAAACACCGGTCTGATATACTTGTCCTTTTTGGAAAAATTCGGCAGGGTTGTCATAAACCTGAGCCGGCGTTCCGTTAGGATCTACCTGTCCATTTTCATTGAATCTTAAAGTGTCAATACGCGGTCCCCAAGCCGAACTGCTAATCGGGTTAAAATTGCCGTTTACGCCCTGTGCATACTCGTTTTGAAACTCCGGCAAACGCGGCTTCATCCATCCGTAATTAAACGAAACCGAAACGCTCGGTTTTTGTCCTTTGCGGCCATTTTTCGTGGTGATGATGATAACGCCGTTAGCGCCCCTATTGCCATAAAGTGCGGTAGCGCTGGCGCCTTTCAAAACAGACATGGACTCAATGATGGATGGATCAATATCCACCAGACGGTTTACCGTACCGCCGTAAAACAGCGGAGAGTCTCCTACTCCTGTTCCGTTAAGGCTGTTTTGCCCGCCGCCAAAAGTCATGGAATTATCAACGGGGACACCGTCAATAACAAAAAGAGGCTGATTGTTGCCCAAAAAGGAAGAAACACCGCGAACTGTGATACGGGTAGAAGCGCCCGTTTGTCCGCTCGAGTTGGTGATTTGCACACCCGAAACTTTTCCTGCCAACGAGTTGACAACGTTCGTTTCGCGGGAAGAGACCAATTCGTCGCCCCCTACTTTTTCAACACTATAACCGAGTGATTTCCTTTCCTTGCTGATACCGAGCGCCGTCACTACAGCAGTTTCCAGAATTACTCCTTCCTGCAAGGTCACATTGACTACATTGCTTGCGCCCAATGTGATTTCCTGAGAAGTGTAACCCGTGTAACTGATGACAAGCATGTCGCTACCCGCAGGTACTTCGACCGAATACTGGCCGTCCAAATCCGTGACAGTACCCACGCTGGTACCTTTCACGATAATGTTTGCACCAATCAGGGGCTCACCGGCAGCGTCGGTGATAGTACCCATTACGGTGCGTTGGGCGAAGGATATACCCAGGCCCAAAAAAACCATTAGAAAAACTAGTGAGATACGTTTCATATCTAATTGGGTTTGGTTAAGAAATCATGTAAAAGCGCCTCAAACCCGATGGTGAAAATGGGCGAGGCTGGTGTCTATCTAATTCTGGGTGATGAGTCACCCACTAGTATTCTAAAAAAATATCAAAGAACTGACGTTGGTAAAATAGAACGAATGAAGACTCCCATTCGCGGGCTAAACTTAAAATCGTTTATTGCATATTTTATGCATTTCGCTGCATTTGTGATAAAATGCCGTTTATGCAACAAAATGTGCGACCATTTTCACAACATCAAACCAACTCCCGCAAATACATCTGAATGGTATTTTTTAAACCAAAATAAAGTGCGTCGGCAATGAGCGCATGCCCGATTGACACCTCCAGAAGCCCCAGAATATTCTCTTTAAAAAAGCGGAGATTCAGCAGATTCAGGTCGTGTCCGGCATTGATACCCAGGTCTATTTCATTACACAGACGAGCACATTTTGTAAAAGTTTCTATTGCTTTTGCAGGAGTTTTATGAAAATCATGCGCGTAAGGCCCCGTATAAAATTCGATTCTGTCGGCTCCGACGGCTTTTGCGCCTTCTATAAATTTTTCTACCGGGTCAATAAAAATAGAAACCCGGATTCCTGCCGATTGCAAAGCGCCAATCACTTCTTTTAAAAAAGAAGCATGACGAATAGTGTCCCAGCCGGTATCGGAAGTGAGTTGGT
>CALMIT010000561.1 GCA_937864255.1 uncultured Saprospiraceae bacterium | reverse complement strand
TATAGGGAGCGCCAAAGCAGCCAGGGCGAATAAAAAAGCGGGATATAAAAACTGCATTATTTTTTAGCGTTTTTCTTGATGCGATCAGAACAGAGAAAATACGATTTAAAAGCGATTTTGTTTTGCGGAGGGCGGACTATTGCTCAGCGTTTTGATTTTGGTCGGTATTCGCTCATTCATTTTTTAAAGAAATTGAATTTCACTCCAACCCCAAATTGCACCAAAGGGTTGCTACCGCCATTATATGAAAAATCGTAAATACCCAAATCAAGCCCAAACTGAACTTTTTTACCAAAAAGGACGCCCATATTCGCTCCGGTATAATTTAACAAATCCGAACTTTCGCCAAAAGATGTGCCGACTTGACCGATATACCGAGGCGTCACATAAAAGGTGAAATTTTCGCTCGGATGGAAAGAAGTATATAGAGGAATTTGAAAATTATAAAGAGCGCCTGTACCCGCAATAAATCCGAAAATACCGACGCCGCCCCCCAAACTCAAAGCAAATTGGGAAGTTTGATCGCCCACTACCTGCACTTTTGCATCCAGTCCGACGTTGAAAAGTGTATTCGCTTTAAACGAAAGGTCAAATTTTTCGGTAATCCCGTAAGTACCGGAAAATTCGACCGAAGGCACCAAAAAATAAAGTTCATCTTCCTCATCGGTGTCAAAATCCGGAGTTTTGTTGGTGTTTAGGGATAGCCCTAATTGCCCGTTTCCTTTTCCTACTGTTCTTCCGGTCTGTAATCCGGAAAGAGAAGCACAACTTATTGATAATGTGGAGATTGAAAAAAATAGTAAAAGAGTTTTAAATGATTTCATGGTTAAAAATTAGTGGTTTTAAACGAATCATTTTACCAGTGTCAGGTCTCCTTTGAAAATCTTTTTTGTTCCGTCCGCGAATTCTATTTCTGCAAAAAAGACAAAAACGGCCGGGTCCATCTTTTTACCCTTGTAGGTACCGTTCCAACCGCTGTTTTCGACGTTTGGCATCGTGGTTTCGCTCTGAAATAGCAGGTTGCCCCAGCGATCAAAAATCAGGAAACTTGAAATTTTAGCCACGGCGCCTTCCGGCGCAAACGGCAGAAACCAATCGTTCAGCCCGTCGTCATTCGGCGAAAAAGCGCTTGGAAAAAATACGTCCCGTTTGTTTATTACTTCGATCGCAATTTCGGCGGAAGCCGTACAACCATTTTCATCGTGCACCAAAATGGTGTAAGTGTCGGACGTGTGCGCAGTTAAAACTGGCTCCAGGCTACAGGCACAACTCCAATTATCCGGCGTCGAACTTTGCACCAGCGTCAAAACCGA
>CALMIT010000560.1 GCA_937864255.1 uncultured Saprospiraceae bacterium | reverse complement strand
AAAGACAAGGCCGCGACTATATCACCGGCAAGAATACGGGTTTCGCCTTCCGGGATAATGATCTGGTTGTTGCGTTTGATGACAATAATTCGCGAGTCTTTGGGCAGTTCGCGGCTTTTATTCAGTTCCTTAATCAACTTATTATCAATCGGAGATTTTTCATGTACAATCAGTTCTACTATTTCGACTCCATCGCCCAGATCAAGAAATTCTTTCACCGAAGGCACTTGCACGGCGCGATAAAGAAAACGCCCGTTGAGCCGGTAAGGACTTTCTACGGGGTCTATTCCCATTTGCTCAAATACGGGAAAATGATCGTCGTTGTTGACCGAGCTTACCAATCTCCTGACACCCAGTTGTTTAGCCAATAAAATCACCAGCATGTTCACTGCGTCGTCGTTGGTGGTGACAATAATGGCATCGGCTTTTTCAGCTTTAGCCTCTTTTAGAGTTTCGATGTTTGTGGCGTCTGCGTGGATAACGATACAGTCCAGATTTACGGCGATCCAATTGGCAGCAGCTTGGTCTTTTTCGATGACGTACACTTCGTGATTATCTTCGATGGCTGCTTTTATAACGTGTTTGCCGGTTTTGCCGGCGCCAATAATGATGATGTGCATTTTTAAATAATTTTTGGTTTTGTTCCTTTTAATAATACTCTGAAAAGCACCAGGATGGGAATGATTTCCAGCCTTCCGGCCCACATTTGTATGATATAGGTCGTTTCCAAAACGGGCGACATGCCAGGGTCTGTAATACCTGTCGAAAGGCCGACCGTGCCTTGAGCCGAGGCCGCTTCAAAAATCGCGTCGGACAGTGAATAGTCGCCTTCCATGAAAAAAAGCGTAATCAGGGTGGAAATGAAAATAAAAATGAGATAGATGATCACGAAAACGCCGGCTTTGGCAAGCTCCCGGTTCATGTCTTCAGCAAGCAAAATTTTTCCGTCGAACTTGACAGATTTTATGGCATTTTTTGATAAAAAAACCTTGCTAATCTGCCAGGCCAGTCCTTTTTGTAATAATACTGCCCTGATCACTTTGATACCCCCGACGGTGCCTCCCGCCGAACCGCCCACCACCATGGCCGACATGACTATGAAGAGTATGGAAATATCGTCCCAGGCAGCTATGTTGGAAGTTTGCCAGCCGGTAGTGGATAGCGCGCTAACAAATTGAAAAACACCTTCTCTGACTGGCGCCGGCACGATGCCCGCATGAATCAGCAAGAGCGATAAAACGGCACTACCCACCAGCATGGCAACTAAAATGGAACGCGCCTGTATATCGTGCCAAAATTCACTTAGCCTCCTCTGATAAATTAGCCTGAAAAAAAACGGCAGTGAAAAAGACCCCAGTACCATCGGCAGTATGTGCAATAAATCCATTCCCGCAGACTGGTATCCTGCAATGCTGTCGTCTAAAGTGCTGAATCCTCCGGTGGATTGTCCCGCCATCGCGTGATTGATGGCATTAAAAATATTTTCGGAAAGCGGGTATTCGGGTAAAATAAAACAAGTACCCGCTATTAAATAAAAAATCATCACGACAGTTATGAGCACATACACTTTCCAAATCGCTTTAGCCGTCTCGATCACATTTGTTTTTAGTTTTTCGCCGGCAGTTTCCGTGCCGTACATCAATACCGAACCTTGTCCGGGCAAAGGGCGAAAAATAGCCAAGGACATGACAATAAAGCCCGCTCCGCCTACCCATTGTGAAAGATGCCTGTAAAAAAGAAGGCTCTTGCCTATGGACGGTTCGTGATAAGCCATCGTCAGTCCTGTGGTGGTGAAAGCACTCGTGCTTTCAAAAATGGCGTGTAAAGGATTTTTAAAATTTAAAAGACTTGAGGGGTAGTCAAAGCCCGGCGGCACAAATTGCTGCATGATTTCATACGGCGTGATGTACGCGATAATAACGTAAGGAAGTGCGCCCGCGACCATTATCATCAGCCAGCCGCAAGCCGAGATAACAAGGGCGTGCTTATATTCGGGCTCTCCGGCGCTTCGCAAAAAACGGTGAACCAAATAGCCCGTCCCGGAAGCCAGCA
>CALMIT010000559.1 GCA_937864255.1 uncultured Saprospiraceae bacterium | reverse complement strand
TCAATGGGTGGTGGGTACGGACACTTTCTCGGCTACTGTGAATGATTTTGCCGAACTGGTAGATTCCATGAACGCCTGGGATCCGACCGGAAATTGGGAATTGTTGCCGAGCGTGAATATCATTCGCGGAGGCGATTTGAATAAAACTTACGGCAATATTCTGATACGCCAGCCTCAATTTGGCGCGGTGGCTGCGCTGGAATTCAGCAGTGCGGCGCTGGCGCGCGGTACCGAGTTGAATTTTGCGCAGGGTAATCACGCACTTTTTGTCACCGACCTTAATTCGGGCTGCATGGATAACATGCTGGTGTCTGTTGTCTGTGATACGATGGCCGGTAGCCGCGATACGGTTATTTTGGATGTGTTTATCGGTTTCGCAGATACGTTCTGTTTCAATATTACCGGAACGGTGGATACGATTTTTAATCATTGTCCCGGCGCGTCGGGCGCTGCCGTTGATGTGGTATTGATTCCGGGAACCGACTGCGTGGAATACACGGCCGATGCTTTTGGTACGGACACTGCCTGCATCGTGATTTGCCAAAACGGCGTTTGCGACACGACGATTCTGATTATATCTGTCATTCCGCCGCGTCCGGATACTCTTGAGTTTGAAATCCAGGTGGGTGAAGACTCCACGCATTGTTTTGACTTGTCCGAATTGGCGGGCACGCCGCTGGATATTGTCAATAGCTGCGAAGGTTTATCCGGCGAAGCCGTGAGTTTTACATTTGATACGACCAATTTCTGCATCACTTTCAGCGGTTTGGAAATGGGTATAGAACCCGCCTGCGTGGTAATATGTGACGACAACGGCATTTGCGATTCAACCTTTGTAATTGTCACCGTAACGGGCATCATTGATCCGCCGGTTGCTATTGCCGACGACACATTTACTACCATGAATAAATCGGTGGTGATAGATGTTTTGGCAAATGACACGATTCCGGGTACGCTGACTGACTTTGCCGTAATACAGCCGCCGGCAAACGGACTGGCAGCCATCGGCGTACGCATGATCACCTACATACCTGAGACGGATTTCTGCGGTTCGGTAGATAGTTTTGCTTATCTCATCGCCAATGCGGCGGGTATTGACACGGCTTGGGTATATGTCAATGTATTATGCGACGACCTTACCATCTTTAGCGGATTTTCTCCAAACGACGATGGTATGAACGACAAATTTATCATCCTCGGTTTGGAAGAATACCCGGACAACAAGCTGATTATTTTCAATCGCTGGGGCAACCAGGTATTTGCTGTTGACGGCTACAATAATAACGACAAAGTGTGGGACGGCACCTGGAATGGTAAAGATTTGCCCGACGGCACTTATTTCTACATTTTGGAAGTGACCGATGATAACGGTCAAAGACGCAAACTAAGCGGATACGTTCAGATAAACAGGTAAGTTTACAAAGGCTTGGGAAAAGAAATCGAAACGGGAAAACAACCCGTTTTGGTTTCTTCTTCCAACCATTTTGTTTGTCCAAAAAATCTTTGAGAGGCTTCACAGGCGTTTTTTTGGGTCTGAGTCTTTGAGCCTTTTTAAGATGGTTATTTTGTGTGAAACACTACTCACGCCGGCGCGGCTTTTATTGCCGCACCGGTTTTTTTGTTAAAAGACCTCGCTTTTGAATCTTTTCCGGAGAAATATATTTTTTTTGCATAACATTTAAAAACAAAGGGTCTTGCCCTTTCGCACTCCGCCATTCTTACCCAAATTGAGTTAATCGAAACCCTTCCGAAGTCTGGGGTCTGTTTTTCCATTTTGTAATCGAACAAACACACATGCTTGTTTCTACCACCTTGCGCAGTTGCACTTTTATCCTGCTGCTTTTGAATGTTTTGACGCTCTCCGCACAGCAGGATCAGATGTTTACAAAATATTTTTTCAATACGCTGGCTTACAATCCTGCCTACGCCGGTAGCCGCGAACACCTGTCCATCGCAGCGCTAGTACGCGAACAATGGGCAGGCTGGAACCAGGGCGCTGCTGCCGAAAACGGTGGTGCGCCGCGTTCGCAAAATTTGACGATACACACGCCCTGGCACGAGCGCATCGGGCTGGGTCTGAGTCTTTTCAATGATAAGGCGGGCGCGACTGGCTCATCGGGTTTCAATTTTAGTTATGCTTACCGCATTCCTTTCGGCGATTCCAAGTTGTCCATCGGCGTGAATGGCGGCGCGGCTTACTGGCGGGCAAACTGGGACGAACTTGCTTTCAAAGACCCGCGCGAACTCGACCCCGTTTTTGCTGGCAATAATCCGAATCGCTGGATTCCGACTGTCGGCGCAGGTTTGTTTTTTTACAATGACAATTTTTATGCGGGCTTTTCCGTGCCGCGACTTTTCAGCTACGAACTGCGCGATCCTGATCCGG
>CALMIT010000558.1 GCA_937864255.1 uncultured Saprospiraceae bacterium | reverse complement strand
TCTGTACCGCTCCTCTAATCACCTGGGACGACCCAAAACCTTATGTCATTTACGGCTCACTCGTCGTTGACGAGTGCATACTCGATATACCCGCCGGCACCAATATTTATGTACACGGAGGACTGGCAAAAACGGACAATTCACAAATTTATAATGACGGCTACATCATCGTGCTGGCAAACGGCCGGATCAATATAAAAGGCACGTTGGAAAAACCCGTGATCATTCAGGGCGACCGGCTGGAAGAAGAATTTGAAGAGCGGGCGGGGCAATGGTCGGGCATCATTATTGACGACCTGAGCCGCGGGAACCTGATAGAATTTGCCACGGTGAAAAATTCGATCTTAGGCATCGCCGTGGATTCTCTGGCGAGCGTCGCTTTAAAAAATGTACAAATCTTCAATACCTCCAGCGCAGGCCTGGCCGGAATACACTGCCAAATCACTGCCGAAAACTGCCTGATACACAGCAACGGAAGCAACAGCGTGCTACTGTCTTACGGCGGTAATTACCTATTTTCTTTTTGCACTTTTGCGAGCTACGGCGTGGACGCCGCCGCCCTGAGCATGGCAAACGGAATCTGTGAAGACCCGCCTTTTTGTACAAAAGTGCGGGGCAATACGCTGAATGCCACATTTAATAACAGCATCATTTTTGGTTCAAGAGCCGACGAAATTACCATCAGCGATTTTACGGGTGCAAACAACGCGCGATTGAATTATAATTTTAAAAACTGCATCGTCCGCACCAAAGATTTAACCGATCCAAACCGCGGCGGTTTTGCCGATTTTTACGATCATTGCAATCCCTGCATCAACACCAACTCGCAAGCCGTTTTGTTCAGAGATGCCGACGAGGATGATTATCACCTCGACAGCCTTTCGATAGCTGAGATGCAGGCTTTTCCGATTATCGGCATTTTAAAAGACCTGGACGGAAATGACCGCGACAGCCAGCAGCCCGATATCGGCTGTTTCGAATTTGTGCCCCGTTAATTTCAAAATCCATTAATCATCGGCATTATGAAAATTGCAGTTTTTCCGGGTTCTTTTGACCCCATTACCGTCGGACACGTAGATATGGTCAAACGGGCTCTGCCGATTTTTGATAAAATAATCGTAGCCATCGGCGTCAATTCACAGAAAAGTACGCTTTTCAGCCTCGAACAAAGAATGGATTGGCTGGGAAAGGTTTTTGACGGAGAGCCAAAAGTGGAAGTGGATTATTTTGAAAAACTCACGGCGCATTATTGCAAAAAAAAAGGGGCCGACTATCTTTTGCGCGGCCTGCGCAACGCCTCGGATTTTGATTATGAAAAAACCATTTCACAGCTAAATAACATCGTCGGACACGGACTCGAAACCGTTTTTTTTATTTCAAAGCCGGCTTACTCGCATATCAGCAGCACCATTGTCAGGGAAATCATAAAAGGCGGCGGCGATGCGCGACCATTTTTACCCGACGAGATAAGTCTCTGACTATAAAAAAAGTGCCCCGGAAAACCCCGGGGCACTTTTTATAAAACCATTGCAGAAAATTTATTTTTTCTTGGCCAATTTTGCCGCTTCTTTCATCCACGGCGTCGGATCAAATTCCTTAAAACGTGGCCCTGCGCTCTGCAAAATACTCATCACGACTTCTTTTTTCGCGTTAGCGAGGTCGGAGAAAGTCTTGATGCCCGCCATATTCAAAAGATTGTCCACTTTTGGCCCGAGGTCTTTGATTTGCCTCAACTCGCTGGACGGTAGTTTAGGCTTTTGTGGTGGCTGCTTTTGCTACGCCCGATTTCGGTTTTGGGCCAGGTTTCCTGCGCTCTTTGACTTCGCCCTGAGCGGCGGCGCGTTTGCTTGCTCCCGGTTTTGGACCAGGCTTTTTGCGTTCGCTGACCGGCGTAACCACTTTTCTTTTCGAGCCGGGTTTCGGACCGGGTTTTCTTTTTTGCCGCGATGCTACAAAGGCTTCGATTTTTTTGTCGTCAGTACCTGATGCACGACGAGCCTTCGGACCTGCGCCAAAAAATTGTTTAATCTGCGCATCGGTAGGTTGGATAAAATATTCCTCTTCCACCACTTTGCCGTCTTCCCAGCGGCGTCTGATAATTTCATACCAGACGAGGTTGTCGCCGTTGTCGCGCGTAAAATCAAAAGTAAAAAGGGAG
>CALMIT010000557.1 GCA_937864255.1 uncultured Saprospiraceae bacterium | reverse complement strand
TTTATTTTTCAAAAATGAACAGTTTGCCAAATTACGACGCGCGCGCCGTGGCGATGGAAACCGGCGTGCAAAACGCAGGGCTTGGACTGATTTTGGTATTTAATTTTTTTGAAGGACTGGGCGGCATGGCGCTTGTAACGGCCTGGTGGGGCGTGTGGAATCTGGTGGCTGCTTTCGGGTTGGCAAGCTGGTGGGCGAGGCGGCCGGTTTGAATTGGAAAAGGCAATTTTTTATCACAATAATTTATACCATACATCAAAAGCAAAATTAGAAGTTTTAAATCTGGAAATATTCAGGTAAAAAAATCTATTTTTAGCCGCTCATTAAAACAAAATTTTTTTAACCTCTAACACTATTAAAAACTTCCTTCTATGCATCCAGCGTATAAACTTATGCTCATTGCCTGGGTCTGCGTCGCAGCCTGGGTAGCGTTCGTCATATTTACCAACAGGAAAGTGCATCCTAAAGCGCTTTTCGGGCTTTTTATGGTAGAATTGTGGGAGCGGTTCAGTTATTACGGAATGCGCGCCATTCTTGTACTTTACATGATTTCCGAACTTTCCAAAGGCGGTTTTGGGTACGAAGACGCGAAGGCTTACGGAATTTATGGCGCATACGGTGCGCTGGTTTATCTCACGCCCATTTTGGGCGGCTATTTTGCTGATAAAATGATGGGTTTCAGAAAAGCCATCATTTGGGGTTCGCTGCTGATGGCGGCGGGGCAGTTCACACTTTTTCTCGACAACCAGACTACCTTTTTCATAGGTCTTGCGCTGCTGGTAGTGGGCAACGGCTTTTTCAAGCCGAACATTTCCAGCATGATAGGCAAATTTTACAAGCAGGGCGACCCGCGTCGCGACGGCGCTTTCACCATTTTTTACATGGGTATCAATATCGGCGCGTTTTTGACGCCGCTCACCTGTGGCGCCATCGGCGAAATTGAAGGTTGGAAATACGGATTTTTGACCGCGGGTATCGGTATGCTTCTGGGCTATGTAATATTCGTCTGGATTCAAAATCAGGGTTGGCTTACGACTACCGTTACCGACGATAATCTCGATTATGACACGCTAAACGTAAAACCAGTCGGACTTCCGCCGGAATCTGTGGGCAGCACAAGTGTATTTGGCATTCCTGCCAAAATTTTTCCTTATGTCATGACGCTGGTTATGGTGCCGGTATGCTGGGGACTCATCGTTCAAAATGATATTGTGGACGTTATGCTCGCCGTGGTAGCCATAGGTGTGCTCGGCTATTTGTTATTCATGGCTTCAAAATACCCGAACGAGCAAAAACAGCGAATTTGGGTGGTGGTTTTGCTGTTGCTTTTCACCACGGTGTTTTGGACGTTTTTCGAATTGGCCGGTTCGGCATTGAATGTTTTCACGGAAAGAAATGTGAATAAAAATTTCATGGGCATGGATTTGACGACTACTTTTTTCCAGTCTGTCAATCCGCTTTTCATCATGGTGTTTGCGCCTGTGTTTTCCTGGCTTTGGATCAAACTGAGCAATTCGGGCAAAGAGCCGGCAGCACCTTACAAATTTGCGGTGGGTCTGTTGCTGCTCGGCGCCGGGTTTTTGTTTCTGAATCTCGGCAAAGCGAGCGCAGTGGAAGGTTTGGTACCCGCTTTTTTCCTCATCATGCTTTACTTGTTGCACACGCTGGGTGAGTTGTCGCTGTCTCCGGTTGGTCTTTCTTTGGTGACGAAATTAGCGCCCGCACAGATTGTAGGCTTCGTGATGGGTATTTGGTTTTTGTCTTCTTCCATCGCACACCAGGCTGGCAAGCACATTGCCAAACTTACAGCCGTAGATGCCGGCACCGCCACGCCTGTCGAAACGCTCGCGAAAGCCATGGGCGTTTTTAACAACATCGGCTTTTTTGCCATCGGCTGCGGAGTCTTGTTATTGCTGCTCGGCCCGATGATTAGCCGCTGGATGCACGGCATCAAATAGATTTTAGATTGTAAAAAATTTAGAGATTATATTCTTTGAATAATTAAAAAAGCCGATGAGAAAAATTTTCTCATCGGCTTTTTTGTACAAAATAAAAGACCCGGGCAAAAAGCACCGGGTCCTTCAAAAACACCTAAAACCCTATTAACTAACCTATAATCTCTCTCGAGATTTTTATTTGATTTCAATGGTGCGGGTCGTTTCTTTTGCTTCCGTCTCTTTTTTGGGAAGCGAGAGTACCAGCACACCATTTTCATAAGCCGCTCCGACTTTGTCCGTGTTGACATTTTCAGGGAGCGTGAAACTGCGCTGGAAAGATTGAAAATTGAACTCTCTGCGCGTGTAACGCTCGTCTTTCACTTCTTCTTTTTGCTCTTTCTTCGCCGAAACTGTCAAATAATCGCCGTCCAGATCAATTTTAAAATCTTCCTTTTTCAAGCCCGGAGCGGCTACTTCCATCCTGAAATGGTCTTCTTTTTCAACCACATTTACAGACGGTTGGTTCAAAAAGAAGTCACTTCCCACGAAGTCAGAAATGCTGCGATTAAAAAAATCTTCTGCAAAATTGCTCAGACCTTTTGTCGGAGCGGGAAAAAATGGATTGAATTTTACCGGTTTCATTATTAATGATTTTGGATTAACAAATGAGGTTTGAAATAATTAAAAAATTTCAGTCATTGAATTGTCATTTTTTGTTCAGGCAATTTCTATCGCCCGCGGTTCAGCTTTTTGCGATTCGGGTTTTTTCATCAAAACGACAGTCAATATTCCGTCTTCGTAACCTGCGCTGATGTTCTGGCTGTCTACCATTTCGCCCAGGCGAAAACTTCTGCTGAAGTTGGCGTAATCAAACTCGTGGCGGCTATATTCGGGCGTTTTATGCCCGTTTTCTGTTTCCTGTTTTTTAGCCGAAATAGTCAGTAAATCGCCGTCGAGTTGAATTTTAAAAGTGTCTTTTTCCAGCCCCGGCGCGGCCAGCTCTATGCGGAAATATTTCCTGCTTTCTACAATGTTGACCAATGGCTGTCGCTTGGATTTGGGTGTTTCAGGCATTGTTTTGGGCGTTTCGCCGAGCCAGTTTGCCGGAAGTCCGGCGAGGAGCGGGCGTCTGAATTTTACTGCCGGTTGAAATTTCATCATTATCATGACCGATTGATTTTTGTGAGTAATTGAAATAATTTTTTCTATACCCGTACTTCATCAATTGCTATTCCATGCCGGTTTTTAGGAAAAAATTTCAGGAAAAACGAAAAAATAGCTGCCATTATGGCGCTTTATATTTAAAAATACATGACAGAGTGTCTAAAAGAGTGGTTTTCTGCGCTCATATTTTTCGAAAAGGCGAAGATTGCTGCGGCGGAGTTTTTGAAAATTTTCAACATATATATAAAAAAACCGCTTACTTTTGGAGCGATCGAAATTTGAAAATAAATCCCTTAAAACTGTGACACAGTTTTTTCCCTGACGGGAAATATTTTACAATCGAAATCATTCCCTTTCATGAAACACTTGATAGAAATATCTAAAATCGTAACCAAAAAGAAAGTCAGAAAAATCGAAATATTCGATGACAACGCTCTGAAACAAAAAAACAGCAAATTCAACGAATTTTATGAGGCTTTGATGAGCGGCAAATTCAAAAATGACCGCGATGCCGCCATGTTTCTTTACGGCACCACGCCTACCGACGACAAATACCGCCAGCTAAAATCAAGATTCAGAAAACGCCTGCTCAATACGCTATTTTTTCTGGACGTAAACCGTCCCTCGGCATCCACCTATGATCGCGCTTATTTTTCGTGCAATAAGGACTGGACGCTGGTCAAAATACTGTCTTCCAACAATGCTGAAAATACTGCGGCAGCAGTAGCCAAGCAGATTTTGGCGACGGCGCTGAAGTATAAATTTGCCGACGTCATTGTCAATTGCGGGCGCATTCTGCGCGATCACGCCTCGGCAGAAGGCGATGACAAAGAGTTTGAAGAATACGATCAGTACATCAAGCAGTTTTCAAACGTGCTGGATGCCGAAATCCGGTCGGAAGAACTTTTTCAGAGAGTGATTTTAAATTACCACAAACCGCTCAACGAACTGTCGGATTTGTCCGAAAAAATAGATACTTATTGCGATGCACTGGTCGGACTTTCGGAAATGTATGATTCGCCCATTGTTTTCTACAACATGTTTTTGGTATGGACTTATCGCTACGAAATGCTGCGCGACTACGAAGCCATGCTCGAAGTGTGCAACCGCGCGGAGAATTACATCGAGGAAAATCCTGACTACTACCGCGACGAAAAGCTGGCTACCTTTCAGTTGAAAAAAATGTCGGGTTATCTGCATTTACAGGATTTCAAAAATGGAAAAATCAATGCAGAAAAGTGTCTGAGCGCCTTCCAATCGGGCAGCGATACCTGGTTTGTTTTCATGGAATATTACTTTTTGCTCGCCATGCACACGGGCAATTATATCAATGCGCTGGCGGTTTTCAACCGCGCTTTGGGGCAGACAAAATTTAAAAAACTGACAGGGGAGGAGCGCGAACGCTGGAAGGTGTACGAGACTTATATCAGCTATATCGTGGAGAGCGAAGGCGATAAAAATCCGATGCTGAAAAAACAGGTAAAAAGAGCTTTTAAAGCTTCGCGTTTTTTAAACGACCCGATTTTGTATCCGCGCAATCAGCGCGTGCTGACCCTGCTCATGGTCATTGCACAGATACTTTTCCTGCTGGACAAAAGAGATTTTTCGGAAATAGCCGAACGGGTGGAACGCCTGAAAACCTACGCCAACCGCCAATTGAAAAAAGAAGAAAATTACCGCGTTATTCAATTTATCCGCCTGTTGCAAAATCTCGTAAAAGCGGATTTTCAGGTGGATGAGCTTGGCAGTTCCGACAAATATCTGAAGCGGCTTAAAAATCAGCCTTTCCTGTTTCGCGGGCTGCTTTCCGAACTCGAAGTCATTCCTTTCGAGCAGATTTGGGGGATTATTTTATCAAAATTGAAATAAAAAAAACTACCTCAATCTATCCATCGAACGCACCAGGGTATCGTCTTTTTTGATGTAGCGCATCGCTACGAGCAAAAGAATCATGGACGCGAGCGGCAAATATGCGCCGGCTCCGTCGCTCACCACTGCTGCGCCCTGGTTTTGTGTGTCGTTTAAATAAAAAACGACCACCAGTATCACCCCGACCAGGTTGGCGATAAAAGCAAAACGCGCCAGTAAAGTCTGGTTGGTTCGGTTTTTAAACATAAAAATAGCCGCCAGCGAAAGTGCGCCGCCGACCAAAAAAGCGAGCAAAATGCCGATATTGTCGTGCAGGTTGTAAACGCCGTCATTTAAAATGGACGAACTTTGAACGCGCTCGGCGCTGGTAGCGAAGGGTAGTCCGAACAACGACAACGAAAGCGCGCCGGCAGTCAAAAGCAGTAATGATTGTATTCTTTGAATCATGTTTTTAGTAATTTTTTGGAAAGGGCAAATATAAAATTTGATTTAGGAAAAAGCAGAAACCGGAAGCAGGCGACCAAGCCAAAATTTCATACAATGCTCAAAACTATTTTTAAAAAATAAACTTCAAAAACCTTTTCTTCGTTAGACCAAACAGAAATTCGACTTATGAAAAACACATACTTCCGGCTGTTATTGGTTTTAGCGTTGCTGCCTTTTTCCATTGCCTTGCAGGCCACTCACAATCGCGCCGGCGAGATCACCGTCAGACAATTGGGAACTTGCGAGAGCCTGATGATAGAAGCGACCATCACCACCTACACAAAAGCCAGCAGCCGCGCTGCCGACCGCGATACGCTCACTATCTGCTGGGGCGACGGAAATTGTGAAAAAGTGCCCCGCTCCAACGGCTCCGGCCAGATATTGCCCAACGATACAAAACTCAACTACTACATCTCCAAACACACTTATGCCGGTCGCGGTACTTACACCATTTCCATGACCGACCCGAACAGGATAGATCGCATCATTAATATCAATAATGGCGCTTCGGTCACCATTCCTTTTTATATCGAAACGGTTTATACTTTTTTGAATCCGCAATTTCAGGGCTGCAACAGCACACCTGAATTGCTCCAGCCGCCGATTGACGTAGGTTGCGTGGGGCAGGAATTCAGACACAACCCGAATGCGCGCGACCCCGACAAAGACAGTCTTTCTTATGAATTGGTCATTCTGTATCAGGCCGACGGTTCTTTTGTACCCAATTATCTTTACCCGAGCCAGGTAATGCCCGGACCAAATAACCTGATTTCACTCAATGAAGTGACGGGCGATTTTATCTGGCGCAGCCCGCAGGTGCCGGGCGAGTACAACATCGCCATCATGATAATCGGACACAGAAACGGCATCGCCATTGATACGGTGATACGCGACATGCAGATTCTGATTGAAAACTGCCAGAACCAGCCGCCGGATATTGTGCCTGTGGCTGACATTTGCGTGGTGGCGGGTACTTTGATAGAATTTCCGGTGACAGCCACTGCGCCGTTGGCGGATGCTACGCAAAAAGTAGAATTGCAGGCTTTCGGCGGACCTTTCAAAGAGAATGAAGCGGCAGAATTTATTGTGCAGCCGGGTTTTCAGAATCAGCCGCTTACCGGGATTTTTCGCTGGCAAACCACCTGCAATCATATTTCCGATCAATATTACTCGGTTGTTTTCAGGGCAGCCGACAATTTTGCCATTGTAATCAATAACGGCGCCTCGCGCGATACATCCTACCTTTCCACGCTCGAAACGGTGAGGATAAAAGTGGTCGGCCCCGCGCCGGAAGATTTTCGGGCGCAGGCGCTGCCCGGTCAGGTGGATTTATCCTGGTTTAGTCCGTACGTGTGCGAGGACGCTGACGACGAATATTTTTACGGATTTTCGGTGTGGAGGCGGGAAGGCTCCAATCAATTTCAGCCGGACACCTGCCGGCCGGGACTGGACGGCCGCGGCTACACGGAAATCAGATTTCGCACCCGCGATCTGCAAAACGGGCGCTACGTATTTACCGACACCAATGTGGAGCGCGGCAGGACTTATTGCTATCGCGTTTTGGCGCGCTTTGCGCGGCGCACCACCAACGGGCAGCCGTACAATCTGGTGGAAGGACTCGCTTCCGATGAAGTGTGCGTGCAGTTGAGCCGCGATTTGCCGCTGCTTACCAATGTTGACGTATTGCAAACGGACGCAAACAACGGACAAATACTGGTGCGCTGGTCGAAGCCGAAGGCCGGCGATCTGGATACGATTTTGAATCCCGGTCCTTATCGCTACGAGGTGTGGCGGGCTACCGGCATTACGAATACCGGCTTTGCGCCCGTACCGGGGGCGGCTTTTGACAGTCCGACTTTTTATGAAGCTAACGACACCGTATGGACAGACAATACGGGGCTGAACACCGTTCAAAATGCCTATACTTATAAAATAGCTTTTTATGTAAACGGCGAATCGCAGGCGCTGGGCGACACGGAACACGGCTCCTCGGTTTTTCTTACGGTGACGCCCACCGATAATCGCAATAACCTCACTTGGCAATTTGACGTGCCCTGGGAAAACAACCGCTACACCATTTTCCGCGACGACGACGGCGACTCGGTTTTTGACTCTATCGGATTCGCATTGGAACCGGCTTATTCGGATTCAAATCTGATCAACGGGCGGGAATACTGCTACTATGTGCGCAGCCGCGGCTCGTATGGCGTGGACGGCATTATCAATCCGATTATCAATAATAGTCAGCGCGTATGCGGCATTCCGCGCGACGATGTGCCGCCCTGTCCTCCGCTGCTGGCTGTCAATAATTTGTGCAACGACCCCGATCTGGCGGGTAATCCCGAAATTTTTGAAAACTTCCTGGAATGGCGCAATCCGGTCAACATCTGCCCGACTACCGACGACGTGGTGGCTTACCGGATTTATTATGCCCCGCAGGAAGGCGGCGCGCCTGTGTTGATCGGCGAGATTGACTTTGCAAACGACACATTTTTCATTCACGCTCCGGAGAGCGGTATCGCCGGTTGTTACACCGTGACCGCGCTGGATACTTTTGCCAATGAGAGCGCGCCGAGCAATCTCGTTTGTGTGGACAACTGCCCGGAATACAGTCTGCCCAATGCTTTCACGCCCAACGGCGATAATCAAAACGACGTTTTCAAACCTTACCCTTTTCGCTTTATTGAAAAAATAGAACTGAAAGTGTACAACCGCTGGGGCAATCTCGTATTTGAAACCGAAGACCCGAACATCAACTGGACCGGCGTCAATCTGAATGGCAGCGAACTGATGGAAGGCGTGTATTACTACACCTGCAAGGTGTTTGAAAAACGTGTGACCGGCGTGCTCGAACGCCCCGAACTTTTGAGCGGCTGGATTGAGTTGGTGAGGTGATTTATTTATTAATCATTTTTGATTTGAGAGAGATTCACTTATTTCTTTCAATTTAGCTATTACTTCGGCAGCGCTTTGCTCAAATTCATTTTTGGCAGTTGTTTCGTCTTTGGCAATCCAGTCTTTGACATTTTCAATTAGCTCTTTTTTCCTTGTCCTCTTAGTTCCAGAATCCTCAATCTTTAAAATAGCAGTCACTTTATGTTCAAAATACTTAGGATAATAAAGTTCAAAATCATGATTTGAAAATTGCTTGAACAACTCATCGTTCCAGCCATTTTTTCTAACATAAGTTTCTTTTAAGTCGCTAATTATTTTTTCTTCTTTCTCCCCCGCATCAATAATTACCCATACTTTATTTTTATAACTCGGTTCAAGATGTAGAAATACAAATAGCTCATTCAGAGCCTTCAGTCTTTTTTCAACTTGATTGGCAGTTCCAGCTGAAAAGGTTCTAAGTTTTGGTAAAAGCTCCGGTACAAACCATTTGATCAAATAGTCTCGAATAATTACTTCTGCTGAGGATTCTTCAAGAATTAACCAACCTTTCCAAAGGGCAAAATCATAGAATTCGTAACCTAACTCCTCTAAAATTTCCATTCTGGCAGCAGGATTATTTTGGATTTCTTCCATTTTTGAATAAAAAAGATTTGGCCGGTTGGGGTCACTCTCTTTATTAGTTATTTTAAAAACTTTACTTCCTTCTAAGCTGCCCAATTGTTTCATTACAATATTGGAATGAGTAGAAATAAAAAACTGGTTGGAATCCGATTTTTCTGCGATCAAATTAAGTAATGCTTTTAAAGCTTTTGGATGAATGTCATTTTCAATCTCTTCTATTAGAAAAATTTTATTTTCAGCAATACATAAATCGCAAACTAACCCCAAAATATTTATAACGCCTTCTCCCATTGATGTCAAAGGAATATAGTTATCCAGACCAGAAATTAAATAGACAGCTTTTTTACCTGTGTCGCTTGGGATTGTCGTTACTTCAAACCCTAAAATTTCGTTACATGCTTTTTTATAAAAATTGTATACAGATAGAGACTGTGGGTTATTGACTTTATCAATTTTGGCATATAAGTACTTCAAATTACCTGAAACATTTTTTGATGCCGTAGCACTTATATCAGTATCAAAATCAGTAACTTTTCTTTTTGAGAGGTATGGATAAATTAAATTGTCGGGCTCAAAAGAATCAATATAAAGATCAATTTGCAAAGCTGGGGAGTCATTTGGGTACCCTAGTGTAGTTATATTCCTTGATAATTTAAAAACAACTTTATTTGGCGGGAAAGATGCTACACCTATTGGTGTTTTTTTCAGACTTTCTAAATTTGGATTCCTGTAAAATAACTCAATTTTGCCATCCTTTTTTCCATGCGTAATATCATCGACATTTAGCTCCTTTCCATTTTGAAGTTTATAAATAGATTTTATAATAGTAGATTTTCCAGCATTATTTGGTCCTACCAAAATATTGATAGTATCTGAAAAATCAGTTTTGATTAATTTTTGAAACCCTCGGACATTTTCAAGTTGTATAGCTGTAATTTTCATTGTGATCTCTTGAGTAAGGTTCTGAATTTGCTTTGTAACTTAGAAAAGTAAATATATCAAGTTCTTTTGCCGATAGCATCGTTTCATCGAAAAATCCCCGCTCTTCACCTAAAACTCCGGGCATTTTGTAACCAAAAACGGCTTGCGGTGTTTGCTTTGCCGGCAGCGGATTGCCGCCGCCGTGTCTTTTATTTTTACATCAAAAAACAGCGATGGCTACCCGTATATTTTTCCTCGTTCTCATTCTTTTGGCGATAGATATTTATGCTTTCCAGGCGGTGCGCGTGCTGGCGCAAAACTGGTCGAGCACCGGCCGAAATGTACTTTACGGAATTTACTGGAGCATTACGGTACTGGCTTTCGGCACGATGTTGGCGGCGGTCAGCACCGACGTAAATCAATGGAACAAGGCACTTTTCACCATCATACGCGCCATTTTGTTTATCACCTATTTTTCAAAATTGCTGGTGGCGGGCGTGATGTTGCTGGACGACCTGCGCCGCTTGCTTACCGGCGTTTATGACTACGCCGTCAAAGATGCGCCTTTCAATCCCGGGCGCTCGCGGTTCATGTCGCAGGTGGCGCTGATCATCGGCGGTTTGCCTTTTACCTCACTCACTTACGGTATTCTGCGCAATCCGTATCGTTATAAAAAACGCCAGAAAACGGTCGAAATAGA